>DATMBD010000125.1:0-5128 GCA_035559355.1 Dehalococcoidia bacterium | reverse complement strand
GCCGGAGGACGGCGCGGACGCGCGCAGTGAGCTCCTCCGGGTTGAAGGGCTTGACTAGGTAGTCGTCGGCGCCCATCTCCAGGCCGCTGACGATATCCTCGTCGTGGTTCTTGGCCGAGAGCAGAACAACGGGAATGTTGGTGCGCTCGCGCAGGCGGCGCATCACCTCCAGGCCGCTGATGTTGGGCATGATGATGTCCAGGACGACGATGTCCGGACGATGTTGCTCCGCGATGGCCAACGCCTCCTCACCGTCCTCGGCGGTCAGCACCGAAAAGCCCTGGCCGGATAGCTCGAGCTTGTTCAGGCGGAGGATCGCGGGGTCGTCATCGACGACCAGCACGACAGACTTCGCACTCATGGCTTCTCTCTCCTATCACTAGAGCGGGGATTATGCCGACGCCACATCCTGTGGCGCACTGCCATACAGCAAAGAGGAAGCCGCCTCTCGCTTGCGTCAAGCCTTGGCTTTCGACATTTCGATTTCGTATTGAATGAGTCGGAGCCGCCTAAAATATCGTTATGGAACGTCGATAATTTTGTAACCACACCGCTCCACCATAATGCGTCGGCTTGAGTTAGAATGGTGGGCGCGCCCGACCAAAGCGCTTAGTCAGATAAGCGCTTGTTGTTGGAGTACGTATTGAAAGTCCTGGTGCTGGACGACGACGAAGCCTTATTGCGCCTGCTGCGTTTAACCCTCGTCTCGGAAGGATTCGACGTCGTCACCGCCACTAACGGCCAAGACGGGCTCGAAAAGGCGCAAAAAGAGGACCCTGACGTCATCCTTCTTGACCTCGAAATGCCGATCATGGACGGGCGCACGTTCTTCCGAATGCTGCGGAGCCAAGGAGACAAGACCCCCGTCTTGATTCTCTCTGCCTACGGGGCGAAGGCGGCCCAGCGAGAACTCGAGGCTGAGGCAAGCCTCGACAAGCCATTCGACTCCGACGAACTCATGCGCGAGCTGCGTCTGCTCGCCGGCGCAAAACCCTAGTCCGCCGAAGCAGCCTCGTTCGGCGGGGCGCCGCCGCAAGCCACTGATTCGGCCCGCCGACTTCGACCAGGTCGCCCGCTAGACCTGCGCCTCCACTCCGGTCAAGAACGGCAGCGCGAAGCCCACTTCCAGGCCGCCGCCCTCCCGCAATCTCGCCCAAATTCGCCCGCCTTGGGCGGCCACCAGCCGTCGACATACGGCAAGTCCCACGCCCGTCCCGTGGACGCGTTCTTTTGTGGCGCTCGAACGGTAGAAGCTTTCGAAGATTCGCTCCACCTCGCTCTCGGGCACGCCGGGGCCGCGGTCCAGCACGCGGAAAACCTGCTCGCCCTCCTCGACCCGCACGTCGATCTCGATGGGTTCGTCCGGCGGGCTGTACTTGTCGGCGTTATTGATCAGGTTGGACAGGATCTGCTCCAGGTAGGTCGCCTCCGCGAAGGCCACCTCGGCATCGGGCTGGACATTGACCACGATCTTGCGGGTTGGCCTCCGCCGCGTGAAGGCGGTTACGAGCTTTTGGGCCAGCTGGGGCACGGAGACAGGCTCCTTTTCGATAGCGTGCTTGGTCTCCGTCCTGGCCAGGATCAGAAGGTTCTGGATGAGGCGATAAAGGCGCTCCGACTCCTGCTCGATGTCGGAGATCAGCTCCTGGGTGCCTTCCTCGTCCAGCTGTTTGCGGCGGGCGTTGAGCAGCCTGGCTCCGCCATAGATGGTCGTGATCGGCGTGCGCAGTTCGTGCGAGACGATGCCCAGGAAGTCGTCTTTGGCGCGGTTGGCGGCGCGCAGTTCTTCTTGGGCCGCCTGGGCTTCTGCGTAGAGACGGGCGTTGTCCAGGGCGATGTTCGCCCAGGAGGCGATGCCCAGGGCAAGCTTTTCGTGCCGCTCCGTGAAGGCGTTAACGGCTTCGTGGCCGAAGATCAGGCCGCCGGCGATGTGTCTTTCAGCGGTCATGATCGGCACGGCCAGCAGGCTGCGTGGAGGCTGCGCCCCGCTTCCTTGGAAGAGGGGCGAAACCTGGGCGTGGAACTGGGCCCGGGTTACGTCGCTGAGGCGGAGGGCAGGCCGATCAGACTTGAAGCCGGCTGTGAGATAGGAAACCTCGGTAGGCGTCAACGATCGGATGACGCCGCTGGATGTGAACAGCTGATAGGGCCCTCCCCGTTCCCTCTGATAGAAGAAAGCGGCGTTCGTGGCGCCTGTGAGGCGAGCGCCAATGTCCGCGATTGCGTTCACGGTCCTGTTGAAATCGAGGTCAGAGGCGATCCTGGCCCCGGCCTCCTGCAGGCTCGCGAGCAGCTGCGCCTGCTCCCGCTGCTCCTGCTCCCGCCGCGCAACGGCTTCACTCATCGTGCGCATGGCGACCTCGAGCTCGCGGACGTCGGCGTCGGCCGCGTCGATGGGGATGACGGGGCGCTCGCCGCGGGCGATGGCGGCGGCGCTGCCGGCGAGGCTGGCCAGCGGCCGGGATAGGCGATGGGCGATGACGTACATGGCCGCGAACCCGCCCGCAAGCAACAGCGCCGTCACCGTGAGGTCGCGATAGAAGCGGTCCTGCAGAGGTCCGTCGATCTGCGACTTCGGGACCGTGAAACTCACTACCCAGCCGTTGAGCTCGGTGGGCACGAGGGCGCCATACCGCTCTCCGGGCGCGAGCGGCGAAGTCTCCGACCGCAGCACGGCGGTATTGCCGGCGCGGGCCGAGAGGAAGGGGCCCCAGTCTGACAGGCCGTCCGGACGAGGCGGCGGCGATGGCCTCGAGGCGTAAAGCACGGTGCCGCGACTATCGAGGACCACGACCTCCCCCGAGTCGGGCAGTCCTGCTGGCAGTCGCGAAGCCAAACGATCCGGGTAGAAAGCGGCGATCACGAAAAGGGCAGGCCGCCCGTCTGGCCCGCTCACCGCGCGCCCATGGGCGAGGACCGTCTGGCCGGTCTCCAGTCCGCTCAGGCCCCCAGACCAGACAGACTTGGCGCCATTCTGAAGGGCCTTGACGTAGTCCCTGCTCGCCAGGTTCGTGCCAATCCCTTCCCCAGAGCTGCTGGAGAGGACGGTGCCGTTTGCGTCCGTGATGAAGATCGTCCGCAGGATTCCATAGTTGTCGACGAGGTGGCGCAAATACTCCTGCGATGACTGCTGCAGGGCAGGCGATTGGAAGGATTGGGGCGTAATCCCCGCTTCTTCATACGTGAGGGTGATGGCCAGAGTGAGCGTCTCCAGGTCGCGAGCCAGGCCGTCGACCGTCGCGGCGATGGTCCGGCTGATAGTCTCCAGGTTCGAGACCTCGGCGTCGCGGCGTTCGTCTCTGGTTTCGATGTGAGACAGAACCAGCAGGGCGCCGAGGGGGATGAACACTGCCAGCAACGAGACTGCGAGTCGCGTGCGCAGACGCCAAGTCCGCTTCGATGGCTGCTTTGGTGAAGTGCCCCGTCCCAATTTCACGGCTGGTGCGCAGTCCTTAAGCCGTTCCGATATTGCGCCTCTTCAAACGTTTACTCTACCGAAAGCTGCGTCGTATCTCACCTGTGCCAAACGGGCTTGCGTTGCAAAACCATCACAAAGCACAGGCCTGATGTCATGGCGAGCTATTGAGCCCTAAGCATTGACTTCGCCGACCTTTCCAAGGCCCGGGCGGTTTGTAACGCGGCATTGCGGCCGCCGGATCGTCCCTTAGTCGCGGCTGTAATCGCTCGCGGAACATGCTGGAGGCAGGAAGCCGCCCTAGTCGGCCTCAGGAGAGAGCGGGTGGAGCGCAATGGTTGGAAGGCGCAAGGTCTCCATGGTCAATCTCGTTCTCGGTGCGGGAGCTCTGGGGTTCCTGCTCGGCCTGCTGCTCTGGGGCCTCGCGTTCGTCAACCTAGCCGATGCGCTGCGGTCGATCGGAAGCGCGACGCCCACTCCCGCTATGGCAGGTTGTGAGGCTTGGACGGACGGCTCCGACAGCGCCGGGACCCAAGGGGCCGCGGCCAAGACCAGCTGCGAGGAAGCCTCGCCTGAGAAGTTGTCGGGCGGCCCTCGCTAGCCCTGGCGAAACGGCGAGGTAAGGAGGTAGGCATGTACATCGGTGGCGGCCTTTTGGCGGTCCTCCTGATCATCGTGATTCTGCTCCTCCTCTTGTAAGAGGGCACGGACAGCGGACGGAGTCAGAGGGAGGCCCCGCGCGGCTGATTAGGGCTGGACGAGGATGATGGCGTCGTAGTCGGCGCCTAGCCAGTCCTTGAGGAAGCGCTCGCCCGGCGAAACGCCTATGTATTCGAGGCGCCAGCCGCCCACGCCGAGGTCCATCCAGGCGGCCATGCCGAGGCCGTCCAGCTGGTCGGGGCGTACGTGGGCTTCTGGGAGGAGTTGCACGGTCGTATTGCCGTGGGCGTCTACGGACGCGGACACGAGGCGGGCGCCTCCGGCGAGCGCGTCCTGGACAGAGGCCTTGATGTCCGGCGTCCAGAAGCCGATGTGCTGGACGCCTTCGCCGTGGCGGTCGCGGAATTCGTGGAACTGAGAGTTCCCGGGCCCCTTGACCTCGATCAGCTCCCAGGTCTGGCCGCCGGCGCTGCCGTAGGCGATGCGCGTGCCGCTGCTCATATCGCGCGTGCGCCAACTTCCCGTCCCGAGGAAGCGCTCATACGCGGCGATCGTCCTTTCGATTTCCTCGACGACGACAGCGATGTGGAAGCAGCGGAGTTCGGGCGCAGTCATCTTTGTCCTCCATTTCCGTTGGCTACGAATGGGGCCTCTGCTCGGACCTCGTGGCGCAGGAGGCGCTCCATTCCTCGCCTTCTGCTTCGCGCTCACGAGAGAGGATAGCGAGGAGGCCTACTCGCGCTCCCCGGCAGGCGAGGCTCGTCGTCCTACCTTTTGCGAGGGCCTGATCGCTGGCAAGCCTGCATCAGGGATCAGCGGGAAGGCAGGGGGAGGTCTAGCGCTGTCATCATCGACGTCCAGATGAGAAGCCCGTCGGTGCCTCCCAGAAGCGCCTCGCTGGCGCGCTCCGGGTGGGGCATCATGCCCAGAATGTTCCGGCCCTCGCTGAGGACGCCGGCAATGTTCCCCAGCGATCCGTTGGGATTGGCCTCCGGCGTGACGTTGCCCTCCGCATCGCAATAGCGGAAGACGATGCGGTCCTCGGCTTCCAGC
>DATMBD010000124.1:0-6203 GCA_035559355.1 Dehalococcoidia bacterium | reverse complement strand
CGACCCCGCCGAGGCGGAATGGGCGAACCCGCGCCGCGTGCCCCATCCGAAGGGTTGCTTCACGGAGCCCGTGCGTCTCTCGAAGCCGCTCGAGGAGCGCGCGTTCACGCGCACCTACATCAAGGCCACGGGCGAGCCGCGGCCCGCCGAAGAGCACCCATTCTGGCGGGCCGCGGACCGCGCCCGCGACAACCCCCTATGGCGATACAGGGAGATCGCCACCAATCACATGATCCCGAACAACCGGCCGGAAGAGCTTGCAGAATTGCTTTTGGAGCTGGCGGAATGACCACCTTCGTTCTCGTCCATGGCGCCTGGGGCGGCTCTTGGGGCTGGCGCTCGTTCGCCAACCTCCTGCGCACCGAAGGCCACGAGGTCTACACGCCCAGCCTCACCGGACTGGGCGAACGCAGCCATCTCGGCGGGCCGCAGGTCAACCTCTCCACGCACATCCAGGACGTCGAGAACACGATCCGCTACGAGGAGCTGAAGGACATCGTCCTCGTCGGCCACAGCTATGGCGGCATGGTCGTGACCGGCGTGGCGGACCGCGTCCCCGACGTAATTCGCCACCTGGTATACGTGGACGCGTTCCTGCCCGACGACGGCCAATCCTGCTTCGATCTCGGCGGGGCCGGTGGGCGCGACAGGGCGACGATCGTGGACGGATGGAAGGTGATGCCCATCCGAGCCGAGCAGCAGGCGCCGGAGCGCATGGCGCGAATGAGCCCCCAGCCCATCGGCACGCTCGAGGAGAAGGTGCGGCTGACCGTGCCGCTGGAGGAACGGCCGTTCACCCGCACTTACATAAAGGCCGCCGCCGACAACCCGAACGACCCCTCGCGGACCGGCGCCTTCTGGCGGGCAGCGGAGCGCACGCGCAAGAACCCGCGCTGGCGCTACTACGAACTGCCTTGCGGCCACGGCGTCCACAGCGAGATGCCCGACGAGCTGAAGGCGATCCTGCTGAAGGTGGCCTCTTCGTGACCGCCGGGGATTCCTCGAAGTGTCCGAGACGCCGCTGCGCTGGTTGTGGAGCACGCCACGGCATCGAGGCGGACCTCCGCCTTAGGCGAGGCGGAGACCGCTTCCTTGACGACCTGAAGGGCTGGGTTTGGTCTGGGACGCGCATCGCCGGCCCTTCTGCGGGCTGACCCGCCTATAGGGGCCGCAGGCGCAGCGTGGTCACCGTCGCTTGATGCACGGCGGCCGGCGACCAGGCTATTGGCACGCCCTTGCCTTCCCGCCAGAGGGGCAGCATGTCGTCGTAGTGGGGCGAGAGGGGGTCGCCGGACTGGCCGCCGGGCAGGACGAAGCGGGCGTTATCCCAGTCGCCCACCTCGATAGCCATTCGCAGTGACGCGATTACGGGCGGGCTGCCGAGGCTCCGGCCTGGCGCTCCTCCCGCCTGCGAGACCGTGTTGCCGTCGCCGCCCCACGGGAATGGGCCTCGGTTCAGCAAAGGAGCCAGGGCTTTTACGCGCCCCAGCGGGTGCTCCAGGGTCAGAGGCCGGATGCGGCCCCAGCCCCAGCGCCCCGGGTCTTCCCCGAAGCCGGCTTTCAACTCCCTTACCACGATAGCCAGCGCGTCTTCCATCTCCTCCGGCCACGGCCGCTCGAACCAGCCGGGGGGCTGCTCCTTGAGGCGGCGCAGGACGCGGCTTACGCGTCCGGCGAGAAACGTCGTCACGGGAAGGAGATCGGAGAAGCCGCGACTCAGGGCATACGGCCACGCCTTCGGCGCCCTCGACTTCGCAATCCGGCGGGCTATCTCGCGCACGAAGAGCTCGAAGACGGAAGCGGCCGCAGAATCGACGGCCACGACGCCGTCCCACTGCCCAAGGAGGCCCAGCGCGAAGCTGCTCTCCGGGGACTCGCCGGGCAGGCTCAACAGGACCTCGCGGACTTCATCCCAGGCCAAGGTCTTCTCGTCGCGCTGCAAACGCATGGTCGATTCCAGGTCCCAGTCCCGCCGCGACGAGAGCTCGATGTCGATGCGCGCCGCCCGGTAGCCGTCCAGCCAATCGACGCCGAGGAAGGGGCCGCCGCTGCGCTCCGGCAGCGGCTTGTTGTTCGCGGTCACCACGTAGCCGGCTTCCGGATCGCGGAGCCAAGGCATCTCGGCGAACGGCACCCCGTCTTCCAGCCAGCCGCCCTCCGGATCCGCGCCGCTCTGCGGCAGCGTGCCCCAGCCCTTCCTGCGCCTGGGCACCTCTCCCACCAGTTGCCAGGCGATGACGCCGCTTTCCGCCGCGTAGACGACGTTCTGGCTGACGAGCGGCCAGTGCTCGAATTCCGCCCTGAACGAACCGAACGAATTGGCCCGATGCGAGCGCAGGAAGCCCCGGACCGGCTTCGCGTCCAGCCACACCGCTCGCAACGAAATGGCGCCCACCTCGCCCTGCAACGCGGGGCCGATGATCGGTCCTCGGCGCGTAATCAGGACGTCCTCGAAAACGGGCGGCTTCCCGCGCACCGTTATCACCTCACGGCGGGTTTGACAGGGAACAAATTCGCCGCCTTCTCGGACGCTCCTGCCGTCAGCCCCGATCTCCTCCACGAAGAGGTCGGTCGAGTCCGCGAGCCCCGCGGTCAACCCCCAGGCCGCGAAGCCGTTATGGCCGGCGAGCACGGCAGGAGCGCCGACGATGGTCGCGCCCGCGACCGCCCATTCCGGCGTCCGGAGATGGGCGAGATACCAATGGGCCGGCAGCGAGGCCTCCAGATGCGGGTCGTTGGCCACAATGGGCCGCCCTGACCGCGTGCGGGAACCGGCCACCGCCCAGGCATTCGAACCCCCGGAAGCGCCCACGAAAGTGTTGAGGCGTGCGAGGTCATCGCTCAGGCGGTCGATGGCCCGCCCGGCGGGCTTGCCAGGCGCGCCGGCCGCGGGATGCGTCTCGGGATAGGGCGTCGGGTCCAGATCGCGTAAGGCGCCGGCGCCGTCTTCGAGGAGAACTTTGTAGCGCGCCAGCTCTACGTCCCAATTGCCCAGCAGGAGGAACGACAGCAGCTTCCCGAAGGCGATGACGTCCGCAGGCTCCCAGGGCGTTGGCTGGAACCGGAGGAGCAGGAACTCGATTGGCCTCGGCCCGCCCTCGCTAAGCCCGGCGTTGATCCCGCGCACGAAAGCGTCTACCCGGGCGCGGACCTCCGCGTCGAGCACGGACAACTGCCGCCGCGCCGAGTCCAGGAAGCCGATGCGGCGGGAGAGGCGGTCGATCGATAGCGTCTCCTCGCCGAAGATCTCTGAAAGCGTCCCGCGCGCCGTGCGCAGCCGAAGCTCCAGCTGAAAGGCCCGGTCCTGCGCCTGCGCGAAGCCGAGGCCAAACCAGGCGTCGGCCTCCGTCTGCGCGTTCACGTAAACGATGCCAAAGCGGTCGCGCCGGATCTCGAGTTCGCGTTCGAGGCCGGGAAGCAGGAGCGAACCGGAGACGATCGGTCTCCGGACGGCGAAGAGCGCGCGTAGCAGACGAATGTGAAGCTGCATCAGAACGGCGTAAGCCAGCGCCAAATCGCCTCGACGGCCTCCACGGCGGTGAAACCGTCGAGCCACCGGGCGCGGTGGATAGCGTACTCCTGAAAGACCTTCAACGCGACAAGCCCAGCGAAAACGACGAGGACGGGTTTGCGAAAGGCCGCGCGCGCTTCACCAAGGTGTGGCCGCGCGAGCCACGCCGCCTCAGGGGCCCGAAACTGACGCAGGCCCGCCACCAGCAGATACCAGAACTCGAACAGGTTCGGGAAGAAGACCAGGAGACCCCGCGAGCCGGTGAGTTCGAAGGCGGCAAAGCCGGCGAACCTGTAGGCATAGAGGCCCGCCGCGACGCTGCGCTGAAACCCCTGCCACCTCAACGCGATGGCGAGGAAGACGAGAAGATACGCCTGGTCCAGGTACTTATCGAAGGACTGGTAGTCTCGGACGCCGCCCAGGTCGATGAGGTTCATCATGAAGAGATCGCTTTGATCGACGAGCAACGCCGCGATACCGCCGTAGAACGGCCAGCGCAAAGGCGGCAGCGAGCCTGCGAGGCGGGCCGCCGCGATGATCCACATCTCTGTTGTCACGCTGGCCGTATGGTAGCCTCCGGGTCCGCATGCGCGCCCCTAAGAACGCCAAGGGCCGGCTTCTGCCGGCCCTCAGGAGGCGCTGCTGAGACCAACCGTTAACCCGCCGCCGTCGACTCCGTGGAGTGAGACGCTTCGCCGGCGGCCAACGCTGCCAGGATCTTTTCCACCAGAATCCGGGCGGATTCGGCGCTGATCTCAACCGCGACGCGCGTCGGTGAGCCCGCGGCCTCGTTGACGAAATCGATGTTGAGGCTGTGGTCGAGCGGGGCATGGAACGGGTGGTCGAAGTACACGTTCGCCGTGTCCACCCTGAACCACCCTTCGGGGCCCTTTGCGCTGCCGAAGATCGAGGCCTTTTCCGTGATGTACGTGCACATATCGCTTTGCTCCTCGTTGTCGGCTGCCAGCGCGGCCGGTCGAGTCCGATTCTAGCTCACGGCGTCGCTTCCGGGAACGCTCACGGTGCTGAGGTAGCGGTCATGGAGGGCGAAAGCTCCGACCACGCCCACGGCCGCCTGCTTCCGCCGGCATGGGCTGTTCGCCCACGCAGGAGTTGGGCTGCGCTCAGGCTTCCAGGGAGGCAGCGGGGCCGCCACGGCTGCGGCTCGTCATAAGCAGACTAGGCAGCCGCCTCCACCGCCTGCAGCTTCGGCTCCCCCTCCCACAGGGCAACCCGGTTGCGGCCGGCTTCCTTGGCGCGATACATCGCCTTGTCCGCCATTTCTATGAGCGCATTGATGTCTCTCGAGTGCGCCGGCATCAAGGCGAGACCGATCGATATCGTCACGGGACCGACGGGCTCCAGGCGGTCGCCCGTGAGCGGCGTCGACTCCACGGCTAAGCGGATCCGCTCCGCCAGGGGAACCGCATCGTGAGCGCCGGCGTTGCGGAAGATGAGCAGAAACTCCTCGCCGCCGTAGCGGTAGATGTTGTCGCCTTCCCGCATGGCGTTGCGCATCACGGAAGCAATCTTCTGGAGCGTCACGTCGCCGACGCGATGGCCGAACTCATCGTTGAGGCGTTTGAAGTTGTCCACGTCCACCATTGCGACTACGGCGTTGCCGCCCCGTTCGGCAAGTTCGGCCAGCGTGGTGACGCAGTCCTCGTTCAGTTGGCGGCGGTTGGGCAAGCCGGTCAAAGGGTCCTGGAGCGCCCGTCGCTCGCTCGTTTCCGTCGTCTCGGCCGCGATTACCGCCGTCGCCACCTGGGACGCCATCATCTCGAGAACCCGCTCGTCCTGCTCCTCGAACGCCCCCGGCCGCTGGGACCAGCATGCCAGCGTGCCGACAACGCGCGCCCCAACGATGAGCGGGACGATCACCCCGGACTCCATACGCGACGAGCCCGGCCGCGGCGGCACGCCGGACGCCGTGGGAGCGGAATTCATGATGTCCTGAGCGCCTGACTCGATGCGTAACGCCTGGCCGCGCTTCGCCACCCGGCCGGTAGGGCCTTCGCCCAGGCGCACAGCAGGCAGGTCCAGGATGGAGGTGCCGTCCGCGCGAACTGCGCCCGCTACTTCCAGGTTTTCGCCGCGGAGGATGCGCAGAACCACCATGTCGGCCGCAAGCAGACGCCTGGCTTCCCTGAGAGTGGCGCTGACGACGTAGTTGAGGCTGAGCGTATCCGTGATCTCGGAGAAGACGTTGTAAAGCGCGCTGAGCTGCTTGTTGCGGTATTGCAGCGTCTGGGTCGTTGCCCGGAGCGTCTCTCGCTCCGCCTCTCCGGCCGTGAACGACTGATGAATGACGCGACTGACGAAACACGTCGCCACTGCGGCCACAACCGCCAGGAAGCCCATGGAAGCCAACACAGCCAGCCGAGCTACGTCGTTCGCTTGCTCAAGGCGCGCGTGTTGGGCTGCGACCGCCGTCGTCAGCGAGGCGAGGACCGACCCGAGCTGACGGTCCAAAGCGTTCAGCTTCGCCTGCATGTCCCGGAAATTCAGGGCGGACTTGTCGTCCATGTACTCCTCGACCGAGGCCACGGCTTCCGCCACGGCCGGCTCGAGGCCGCTCAGGTCGGGGCCGCCTGGCGGCGCTCGAAGGCCGCGCAGAACGCCAGCAGCCGTATCGAGGCGGCGGTGGACGTTGATGAGGTCGCGCTCGGACATGAGAACGGGTGGCAGCGAA
>DATMBD010000123.1:0-2101 GCA_035559355.1 Dehalococcoidia bacterium | reverse complement strand
AACTCCTGCTGGATCTTGCTGGCGAGGTCGTTGATCTTCGGGTCGCCGTCCTGGACGTTGCGGCCGTCCGGCGACATGCCGTGATAGAAGGCGCCGTCCTTGTGCAGCGTGCCGAAGATCATCAACGCCACGGTGGCGAACGGCCTCTCCTGGCCCGCGGCGATGCCGCCGTAGCCTTTCTTGGTGCCCGCCGCGTAGTCCTTGCTGCGGTAGCCGTAATAGATGTTGTCCTGGTACTCCTGTGGGTTGGGGATGCCGTTCAGCTTCGGCTTTAGGCCTCCCTCCAGTAGCATGGCCGTATAGAGCTCCACGTAACGGTGCTGGATGGGGAACTGGGAGCTCGAGTTGTAGTGGAAGTCGAACTCGACGCCGTCTTGGCCCGCGGCGTTGATTAGCTTCTTTGCCTCCGCGACGTCATGCTTGAACAACTTGGCCGCGGGCCCGAATTCCTTCTCGTTCTTCGGGTCGAGCCAAAAGCCGGTCCATCCGGCGCTGACGACGGTGTTATAGGCGACGTCCAGTTCGAGGCCGTCCTTGGCGAAGCCGTCGCGGTTGTCGATGGCGTTGATGATGCCCTCGCGGTCTATGAGCATCGAGACGGCCTGGCGCATGCGCTTGTCCTTGAAGGGCGCGTTGCCGTCCCAGCCGAACATCAGGTGCCAGGGCGCCTGCGTCGGGTACGTGTCCGCGACGAGCATCTGGGTGTCCGGCAGCTCCTTTTTCGTCGGCACCAGGTCGGCCTGATTGCCCCCGAAGCCGCCGATGACGTCAGTGTGGATGTTGCCGGCCCGGAACTGGGCCAGACGCGTCGCGTACTCTGGGATGATCGGGATTTCGATCTTGTCCGGGAAGGGCCGGTCCTTGACGTAGTAGTTGGGGTTCTTCACCCAGACGAAGCCCACGGAGGGCGTGTAGCTTTCGAGCATCCAGGGGCCGTGGCCGCGGACGGTCGTCTTCGGGTCGAAGCCGCCATCGAACTCGCGCGGCATGGGGCTGAACGTGGTGCCGGCGAATTGGGCGATCGTCGAAGCGTCGGGAAACTTGAGCTTGACCACAATCGTCTTGTCGTCCGGCGCGGTCAGGGATTCGACCGGAGCGCTGGGCGCCGTCTGGGCGTTGTAGACGTAGGTGCTGGCGCCGGGGTTGATCGACTTGAACTTCTCCCAGCTCTTGACCACGTCCTGGGCATCGGCGAGGCGGCTGTTCGTCGGCGGACGCGGGTCCCATTTGACGCCCTGCCGGATTTTGAAGGTGATCGTCAGCTTGTCCGGGCTGATCTCCCAGGACTCCGCGAGGTCGCCTTCGAACGTGCCGGCCTCGTACTGCTTTGGGTACTTTTCGATCTTGTACTTGGCGAGTCGGGGATAGGCGTAGGCGGCGGACTGGCTAAGTGGGGCGGAGCCGTTGTTGGCCAGTGAATCGAAGGTGGTGATGTCGGAGGTGGCGTAGTGCTTCAGCACGCCGCCGGGTTTGGCGCGGGCGGTGGTGTCTTCCGGCGTGTGCAGCAGCCCGCTGCCGCTCTTGGGCGCCTGCGTCTGGTCCCCGTCCCCATCGCCTCCGCCGCAGGCGGCGATGAGCGCGGCCGAGGCGCCCAAGGCGCCAGCCGCCGCGAGCGCGCGCCTGCGGCCGATGCGCCGCTTCGAGACTTCCGTCCAGTAGCTGGTTGCCATTTCGGCACTCCCTCCTCCGCGGGCATGTGTCTGCTCGCTCGCCCGCTTTGACGGCATTTATGTGCCCGGTTCTAGAAAATGTCAATGGCGAAGAGGGAAGGAAGGTTCACGAAGAACCTGAGCCCTCATCGGCTCATCGGCTTCCCGTCCCTGCCAGACTCCGGCGCCGCGGCCGGCGATTCGCCTATCCGTTCCCTATCGTCGCGGGTAGAACCACTCAGGCGCGCCAGCCGCCCGGGGGTGGCTGTGGCATCTCCTCCGCTGGAATCTGAAGCGTCACGCCCGTCCGATCTTCCTGGGCCCGCACCACGACGTCGAAGTTGTCCTCGCCCCAACCCTGGGCCAGGACGTACTCGAACTCGCGCCCCACGATTTTGCCCATGCCCAGCTCCACGCCGACCTCCTCGGCCAGCTCGAGGGCGAGGCGGGTG
>DATMBD010000122.1:0-2386 GCA_035559355.1 Dehalococcoidia bacterium | reverse complement strand
TCACCGCCCTGTAAGCCCGGCCGCGCGAGAGGACGGCGGCTTTCTGTTCCAGGCGCACGACCGGCGCGGCTACAAGGACGAGGCGCCTGACCGGCTCTGGGTACTGGGTGGCGAGCGCGACTGCCACCTTGCCGCCGAATGAGTGGCCGAGGACGTCCAACGGCTTCGCGCTGGCAGACTCGATGAGACCGGCAACTACGCGGGCATAATCGGCGGAGCCCCAGGCAGCGGCAGGTGGCTCGCTGAACCCGAAACCAGGCAGGTCGGGGATCAAGAGGCGAAAGCGCTGCTCCAGAGCCGGAATGGCGGCCGCGAAACTGAGCGACGAGCCGCCCCAACCGTGGAGGAGAAGCAGGGGCGGTCCGGCCCCGCGCATGCGGAACTGCACCCGCAGGCCGTCGATCTGGGTGAAATGCTGCGGGCTAACCGCCATCTGGCGTCGATTGTCGGCCACGCGAGCGTTGCAATTCAATTACGCCCGGCGCTCCCAGCGGGAAGCGGAGGGCAAAAAGGGCCACTGGGAGAGGCAAGCCGGCCTGAAATCTTGACACGTAGAGCGGCCTCGAATCCGCCTTGATTGGGGCGTACCTGCCGTCAGGCGATCTTGCCCTGGCGCCGCCCCCGGCTTGGCGGTCGTGACGGCAGACTGGCCGCCAGCGCCTCCAGGTCTCGTTTGCGAATCGTGACTTCTTTGCCGATCTGGGCCCGGACGAACTCCCCCATTCCGAACTCGCGCAGCAGCCGTCGCACTTGTCCAGGGCTCACCGAAAGATAGGCGGCGGCCTGCTCGATGGTGAGGTATTCGGGAAACGGATCGACGTTCATCGCCGGCGATTCGGCGGGGGCCTTTAGCTAACATCGCCTTCGGCGCCCTGTCAACGGCAGGCTAATCAGGTCTGCCGTTTCCCGAAATTGGGGAAGCCCCTCGTTTACTTGATCAGGCGCCTCCGCATCGACCAGATGACGGCGCAATAGAGCACGGCCGTCACGGCGGCGATCCACGCCACGTCTACGAGCATCCCGGCGTGGAGTTCGCCGGTGACGAAGCCGCGTTGGAGGTTCACCACGTGGCGCAGGGGCAGAAACCAGCTGAGCGTCTGGACCGTATCGGACAGCTCCTCGGGCGGGAAGAAGACGCCGCCGATCCAAAACATGGGGATGATCACCAGGCTGACGAAGTAGGCCAGCTGGCTGACGCTGGTCACGATCGATGTCGCCAGCAAGGCCATCGACCCGAACATCAGCCCTGCGAGGAGCGCTGCGGGCAGCGTGAATACGACCAGAGGCGACTGGATGAGGCCCCAGAAGGGCGTCAGGGCCAGGGCCACGATGAGGATGTAGAAGCTGCTGAGCACACCCCGGCTGGCTGCCCAGACCACCTCCCCGGTGATGACGTCGTCGAGGCTGACCGGCGTTGCGATCATCGCGTCGTAGGTCTTCTGATATGACATGCGGTTGTAGGAGGCCCAGCCTCCCTCGGCGATCGAAGTCCACATCGGGAAGGCGGCCATGACGCCGGGCGTGATGAACTTGATGTACTCCTCGCCGCTCTCCAACTCGACGAAGCGCCCCAGGCCCAGACCGAGCCCCAGCAGCACGACTAGCGGCTCGAACACGGGCCACGTCGTCTCTGCCTTCCACATATGCATGAAGACGTCGCGGTTGCGCTGCCAGACCTTGAACGTGCGGTAGGAAACGTCGATCGCCATCATTCCACGAGCTCCCTTCCTGTCAGGCGCAGGAACACGTCCTCCAGCGTCGCCCGCCGCTGGACGACGGCGGCTCCCAGACGCTCGAAGGCGTCGAGGTCGAGGTCAAGCAGGGGCCGGGAGTTTCCCGGAACTTCGTAAACGTAGACGACATCCGCCGTCTCCTCGATTTGAAATCCAGCAGCGAGGCGGCGCACCTGCTCCACCGCGGCCTCGCGCACGCCGTCCTCGAAGTGGACTTCGATCACCTGTTGGCCGATGACCGAGCGGACGAGCTCCCCTGGCGTACCCCTGGCGATGATCCGGCTGCCGTCCATGATGATCACACGGTCGCAGAGCACGGCGGCCTCCTCCATGTAGTGCGTGGTGAGGAGCATGGTCATGCCCTCGCGCTTGAGCTGGCGCAGCTTCTGCCAGAAGAGTTGGCGGGCCTGGGGGTCCAGGCCGGTCGTCGGCTCGTCCAGGATTAGGAGCTCCGGCCGGCTGATGAGCGCCCTCGCCACGGTGAGGCGCCGCTTCATGCCGCCTGAGAGGTTGTCGATCTTCTCGTTCGCCTTCTCCGTGAGCGACATGAGCCGGAGGACGTCCCAGGCGCGCTCGTTTGCTTCCCGCCTGGGGATGTCGAAGTAGCGCGCGTAGGCGAGGAGGTTTTCCAGCACCGTCAAGTCCGTGTCCAG
>DATMBD010000121.1:0-2178 GCA_035559355.1 Dehalococcoidia bacterium | reverse complement strand
GGCGGACGGTTCCGATGACTGGATCTGGGCGGGCTGTTCGTTATCGTCGCTGCTGGGAGGGGCTGCAGGCGTAGGCGCCGGCGCAGAAGTTGTCAGGCCAAGGGGGTCTTGGCGTCCCGCGTCAGGCTGGCCGCCCGGCGGTGCGCTGTCTCCGTTCCCGGCGTTTACGAATTGGGCCACGATCTGCGCCGGCGGCGGCGTCAGGCCGGCCACGGCGGCGGCCGCGGCGCCGATAGCGAGGGCGCCCGCGAACGCCGAGGCCAAGGCCAGAGCCTTGCCCTGCGCGAGCAGCGGCGCAAAGATGCGCCCCAGGCCGGCGACGCCGCCCGTGGAACCGAGGCCTGTCGGAGCGGCTGCCACGACCGCCGGTCCCGCCCCGATGGCCATCGGCAGGCTGGCGTAGGCGGCGTCGCCTTCGCTCAGCGACTGGACGTAAGCGCGACACGTTGGGCAGCTCCGCAGGTGCGCGCGGACGACGTTCTGCTGCAGCGTCGTACCCTCGTCGTCGAGGACGACGGCCATGACTCGTCGCATCATCCGGCAGCGCTGCGCCTGGCCGGAGCCCATCCGTTCATGGATGCTGGCAAAGGCCTCGCGGGCCCGGAACAAGAGGCTTTCCACCGCTGACGTGCTGCATCTCAGGACGGCGGCGATCTGCCGGTAGCTGTAACCCTCGACCTGCCGGAGGTAGATGGCCGCGCTCTGCCTGGGAGACAGGTTCGCCAGCGTCTCCCAGGCAAGGTCGAGGTCGAGGCGGTTGAGAGCGGCGTCCTCTGGGTCGTGGGCCGGGTCTTGGACGGACTCGGTCATCGGCGCCGTGGCGGCGCGTTCCTTGCCCGCCCGCGAGCGCGAAAAGTCGATGCAGGCGCGGACAGCCGTTCGGAAAACCCAGGCTCGCAACGCCTCGAGGTCGCGGAGGCCGTCGATGCGCCGGTGGACCTTTAGCCACACCTCCTGGCAGACGTCCTCCGCGAGCGCCCTGTCGTGCACCGAGCGGAGGACCAGATTGTAGACGCGGCCGCTCATGTCTTCGTAGAGAGCTGCAAACAGCTCTTCCCTAGGTGGGCGTTCGGGAGGCTGGGCTTGCATCGCGCACCGAACCGATCGTTGTTGAGAAAGCAGTCTACTCTATAAGTCGGCCAGCGGAGGCGAATCTGCGCACCGCAAGAAATGCGACTGCCGCTTCGTCCTCATATGTAGAAGGGCTAGAAAGGACACTCGTAGCGCAAGATATGCCTGAGCCGACAAATCACTCTGTCGAGCGCTTCCTCGTAGCTTCCTGCGAGGGGTGCAGCCCGGTCGAATACTCGAGCCTGGAGGCAAGAAGTAGTCGAACGGCGGAGAGCAGCCGAGACCCGTTCAGCGTTCTGGCGATCATCGTCCTGGCGGCGCTCAGCATCCTGGCCTGGATTCAAATCGGCATGGCGCAGACACCATCGTAGCGGTCGAGGCGAACCGCCGGACCAAGGTGGGCGCGATTGTCCGGCGGTCCCAATGTTCAGAAGGCCCGGATGCCAGCTCCTCCCGCACCGGGCCTTCTGAACTACATCGAAGCTCAGCGCGGCCGGCGATGTGCATCAGGTTGGGAGGGGAGCAGTCGAATATTTCAATGCAGGACAGACGCCAAGAGGACCGGCCGGAAGGCGGTGGTGCTGAGGCTTCGGCCCAGATCCCGATTCGGCCAACCGGCGCTCCAACCGCTTCATCGGCAGAGCGCACCCTTGAGGCCGCGCTCCTAGAAGGACTCGAAACGCTGGAACCCACCGACGCGCCTGAGGTCGTGCCCCCGGAAGTCGAAGCAACGCTCCTTTCCGTCTGGCGGCGCCTCCTGAGGGAAGGCGGCGGCCCGGCCCTGACCCTCGCCGAAGCTGCAACTCTGCTGGGCACCTCCGTGGAAAGCGTGCGCAGGAGAATCAAGGCGGGCCAGATTCGCGCCTTCCACGACGAGCGGGGACGCATGCGCATCGTGGCGACGCTGGAGCCGCCGCCCGGAGAATCCTTTCCAGAGGTGGTCGCGGATCGCGAGGCGGCCGACATCCTTCGCCTCCGGGAGGAGCTTAAGTCGCTGCGACGGGAGCTGGACGAGCTCCTGGGCGAGAGGCAGGAGCTGGCAAAGGAGCTGGAAGCCACGCGAGAGGCCCTCCGTCGCGCCAACGACGAAATCGAGGCGATGTGGCG
>DATMBD010000120.1:0-5790 GCA_035559355.1 Dehalococcoidia bacterium | reverse complement strand
CGCGATTCAAGCTGCCTCGGAGGCCGACGCCGTCGCCTTCACTGCTGCACTCCCCTCTACGCTACGCGGCGGGAGGCTGTGGCTGACGGACCGTCCCGTTTCGGCCGGAGCTTGAGCCCGGCTCAGCCGCTGGATCCATGCCGCGTGACCTCTTCACGCGAGCCCGCAGCCTCATTGTGGCGACCGTGCCGCGGCCCCACCTCTGCCGTGATTCGGCCGCCGCGATTCGCATGCCCTGGCCGCGACCGTGGTTCCCTCTGCCCCTTAAGGGATGACCAGCTGTTGACCGGCGAGGATGAAGCTGGGGTCGGCGATGCCGTTAGCCTGGGCAATGGCATCAACGGTGGTCCCGAACCGCCCAGCGATGCCAAACAGCGTGTCGCCAGGCTGCACGGTGTAGGTCTGGCCCCCGCCCCCGACGGTCAGTGCTTGGGCAGCGCCGCCGCCGGAGAAGGCGACCGCCCCGCCTCCGGACGCGCCGGGAATGGTCAACTGCTGCCCAACATAAATGTAGTTCGGGTCCGCGAGGCCGTTCGCCTCCGCGATGGCGCCGACGCTGACGCCGAAGCTCGCGGCGATCGCGCCCAGAGTGTCTCCGGGCTGTACCACGTAGACGCCCGCCGCGACCGGCGCCGGTGGCTGTTTGGGAGGTATGTCGCGGAGGAGCCGAAGGACTTCGGCCGGCGTCACTCCGTAGCGCCATGCGGAAACGAACTGACCGCCGGCGGCGTAGGCGGTGTCGATGAAGCGGAGCCACTCGCCGAGGTCCGGTGTGGCGCCCTGGCCGACGTGGTGGAGCGGCAGGCCGAAACCGGTCAGCAGGGAGTTTGCGATGTTCACCAGGAAGTCCGGCGTGATTCCCTCCGGGGGCACTGGGAACCCGCTTGCCGCAAACTTCTCGTAGTTCGCCGGCGTATTGAACGTGCGCCAGTACTGCTGAGGCGCCAGCAAGTTTGAAAAAGACGCGAATTCGCGGATGGGCGCGCGGTCCAGAAGCCATGGCCGCGCGTCGATGGAGAGGACGAGCGTGGCGTCGGGGCTCAATCTCCGCAACTCCGCCCCGAAGCGGATGGCATCGGCCGGCGTGCCACGCCAGAACCCCGAGTGCGGCTCCACGTCCAGGTAGAGGCTGCGCGCGCCCGCGGCGAGGACTTCCGCCGCCATCTGCGCCTCGCGAACCGGGTCCACACCCTGG
The DNA here is from genome assembly GCA_035559355.1 of Dehalococcoidia bacterium. GTDB lineage: Bacteria > Chloroflexota > Dehalococcoidia > DSTF01 > WHTK01 > WHTK01. The sequence goes on along the minus strand of DATMBD010000120.1, from coordinate 4,595 downwards.
ATGACGGCCCAGGCATGAAAGGGCACGCCCGCCGATTCGAAGTAATTGGCGAGGACGGCTGCCTGGCTCGGCCCGCTGACCGCGTACGGCGATTTGTCGTATTCGGACATCCAGGTAACGCCGTCATGCGTCTTGAGGAGGATGCCCAGGCCGTGGTCACGAAGGCGAGCGCCAATGACGTTGGGCTCGCCATCGGTCGAGAACTGCCATACCCAGACGAGGTGGCGGTTCTGAGTGGCGGCCTGGACTGGCCGCTCTCTGCCGGCCAGAAAGGCTGCGCCTAATCCGGCAGCTGCGGCGCCGCGTAGCAATTGGCGCCGGCTTATTCGCTTTGGAGTTTCATGAATCGGCTGTGTTGGCTTGGGTTGGATAGGCGGTGGCGTGCGTGTGGATGCGGGTTCCATAGCGCGCCGAATATAACATAATCATATCGCTAGGTGAGCACGCGGACGTTAAAATTTCGTCTCTGTGCGAGAGATTTGTTATCCGATGCCGATGGCTTGGCCGCTAATTCGCGAGCTTTCCGGCAGGGCAAGAAACACCACTAATTCGGCAACTTCCTCCTCCCTGACGAAGCGCGCCTCCAGCCTGCGATAATCGCGTTCACCCTCCTCGGCCGAGCGTCCCTCTCGTTCCGCGAGCTGCCGGTAGATGTTCACCGACCGCTCCCCGGCAACGGCGCCGGGACAGATGCAGTTCACCGAGATTCCGTGCTGGGCGTTTTCGAGCGCCATGGACTCCGTGAGGTTGATGATCGCGGCCTTGGCGGCGCCGTAAGACGCGCGGAACTGGCGGCCGCGCTTTCCGGCCATGGAGGAAAGGCTGATGATTCGCCCGCCCCGGCCTTGGGGGATCATGATCCGCAGGGCGTGCTTGCTGCAGAGAAACACGCTCGTGAGGTCAGTCGAGATCGCGCGGTCCCAGACCTCAAACGGCATCTCGGCCACAGGGATGGGAGGGTCGAGCCAAGCGGCCGTGTTGACGAGGATATCGATGCCGCCCAGCTCTGAGGCGACGCGCTCCATGGCGCTCTGGACTTCGCCTTCGCGGGTGACGTCGCAGGTCAACGCCAGCGCCTTGACGCCGCTCGCCGCCGCTTGGGCCGCGATTTTCTCCGCCCCCTCCCCGTTGATGTCCAGCAAGGCAACGTTGGCGCCTTCGCGCGCGAGCGCCAGCGCGCTCGCCCTGCCGATTCCCTGAGCTGCGCCCGTCACGACCGCATTCTGTCCCTGTAGCCGCACGCCTTGACCTCCGCTTGCGAGTGACGCGAGTGTAGCAGCGCGGCCGTTTGGAGCAAGCGGCGTAGCCCGCAGGGCCTCTGCGGCCGATGTCGAGCCGAGCGATCAGATCAGGCGCTGGCTTTGGCGCGACGGCGCGGCGTCTCCTCCGCCTCTTCTTCCTTCGCGGCCTTGCGCCGCCTGATCTCCTCCACGCTGGCGCGCAGAGCTTCCGTGAGGTCGGTGATCTTGGCGGTGACAGGCGCCGACGCTTCGATCACCTGGCCCTCCGCCTTCTTGCGGATGATTTCGAGCAGCGCCTCGCGATAGTTGTCCTTGTACTGCTCGTAGTCGAATTCCCCCGTCAGCATGTCGACGATGGACTTCGCCATCGTCAGCTCGCGGTCGCTGATTTGGACGTCTTCCCCGGGGACCGACAGCTCGGCGGTGGAGCGCACTTCGTCGCTGTAGAACATCGTCTCCAGGGCGATCGTGTTCTGGTAAATGCGCAGGGTGCAGAGCTGCTCTTTTTGGCGCAGCGTCACCTTCGCGATCGCGACCCGTCCGGTTTCCTCCAGCGCCCGCATCAGCAGCGCGAAGGGCTTCATGCCAATGTCCTCGGGCTCGAGGTAGTACGTTTTCTGGTAGAGGATGGGGTCGATCTCCTCCAGGCTGACGAAGTCGGTGATCTCGATGGTGTGGGTCGTGTTGACCGGTACCTTCTCGAAGTCCTCGTCCTCCATTACCACGTAGTTTCCCGGCGAGACTTCGTACCCCTTGACGATCTCGCCGAGATCGACTTCGACGTCCTCCTCGGAGCAGAAGCGTTTCTGGCGGATGCGCGCCATGTCCTTCGCGTGGAGCATGTGAAAGCGCACGTCCTTCTCTTCCGTGGCCGTGTAAAGCTTCACGGGGATGGACACCATGCCGAAACTGATGGCGCCCTTCCAAAGCGGTCTTGGCATCGCGTCAAACCTCCCTGGGCCCGAAACAGCCCCGGGCCGTTGATCAAAGGACTGTTATTGTAAGCCACGGCCTGAAAAGGCCGCATTAAGGAGAAGCCCGCAAGCGGAAAGGCAGCCTCTTCGCCCAGGAACGCGCGTCGAAGAGGGAAGGGGGCTTCGCCTAGCCGAGGGCGGCTTTGGCCTGGGCTGCCAGCGCGCCGAAGGCGGCGGCGTCGCGCACCGCCAGATCAGCCATGACTTTGCGGTCGATGACGATTCCCGCCTTGTTGAGGCCGTGGATCAGCTGGCTGTAGGAGAGGCCGTGGGGGCGGACGGCGGCGTTGATGCGCGTGATCCAGAGCCTCCGGAACTGCCCCTTGCGGTCATAACGGTCGCGCGTGGAGTACTCGAGGGCGTGGAGGACGGATTCGTTGGCGCGCCGGAAAAGGCGATGACGTTGGCCCTTGTGTCCTCGCGCCAGCGCGATGATCTTCTTGTGACGGCGGCGGGCGGTGACGCCCCTCTTCACGCGGCTCATGTGCGGCTCCCGATGTCCAAAACGAACGCGTCTAGCGTATCAGGGCAGGCCGTAAGGCAAAAGCTTGTGGCCGCGCTTCTGCATAGGGCCCGAGGCCATGACCTTGTCGCTGATCTTGGCCTTGGCGCGCTTCGACTTCGCGAGCCGCAAGTGGCTGATGCGCCCTTTGCGGTGCATGATCTTGCCGGTCCCCGTGATATGGAGACGCCGCTTGGCGCCCTTGTGGGTCTTAAGTTTGGGCACTTTTCTGCTCCTGTCCCGCGGGAGCCGCGTCCTTGGCCGGCCGCGTATGTCCCGGCGCCAGGATCGTCGAGAGGAAGCGGCCCTCCATGTTCGGCGGTTTCTCGACCACGGAGATGTCCTTGAGCTGCTCGGAAACGCGGTCGAGTATCTCGCGGCCTATTTCCGGGTGAACCATCTCGCGCCCGCGGAACATGACCGTGAACTTCACCTTGTCGCCGCTCTTCAAGAACTTCTCCGCGTTCCGCGCCTTCATCTGCAGGTCGTGCGCGTCGATCTTGGGGCGCATCCTGATCTCGCGCAGGACGGAAGCGTGCTGACCCTTGCGCGCCTCCCTTTCCTTCTTGGCCTGCTCGTACTTGAATTTGCCATAGTCCAGCAGGCGGCAGACCGGCGGCACCGCCGTCGGCGCTACCTCCACGAGGTCGAGGTCGTTTTCCCGCGCCAGTTCCAGGGCTTGGGGCAGGGACATGACGCCCAGACGCTCTCCAGTCGCCCCGATGACGAGGACCTCTCGTGCCCTGATGCGCTCGTTGACCCGAAGTTCGCGCGCTATTGCCTGCAGCCCCTGGCTGACGAACTTTCAAACATGCGCAGATTGCTCCGACGATAGCATCCGGATCGCCGGGCAGTCAATCTGAAAGGCATGCATTCGGGGAGGTTATCGACCGTAGCCGCCGCGGCTGCCCGCCCCGCTCGTCCGCCCCAGGCGCTCGTAGCAGTCGCGGCAGTAGACGGGACGGTCGCCCCTGGGCTGAAACGGGACCTTCGTGGGCTGGCCGCAGTTGCTGCAAACAACGTCGAACATCTCTCGCTCGACGCGCGGCGGCCGGCTGTAAGCGGCAGGCTCTCCGCCCTCGCGCTCGCTGCGGCGCTGTGCCCGGCAGGACCGGCAGCGCTTTGGCTCGCTATAACCCCGTGAGGAATAGAACTCCTGGTCGTCGGCGCTGAACAGGAACTCCTGGCCGCAGTCGATGCAGGTGAGGGTCTTGTCTGTGAAGGGCACGTTCCGAAGGCCTCCTCGGTCATCCTAGTCGCAGTCCGCCTTCGAAGCGTGTCCGGGGCGAGGCTCAACTATGGCCGTGATTTTGCCGAAAGGATAGCACACGGCCCTGGGCGTTGCCTGCTTGCAAATCGGATTTGCGACGAATCCGTAAACTTGTCGTGAGGGTTGCCTGTCAGCCGCGGCCGTGCTCGCGAGCGGCGGCCAGAAGGCCTCCTGCCGCCTCCGTGGCCCTGAAGACGAGCACAGGCGCGGGGCCGTGCAGCATGCGGTCCGCGACGCTGCCAAGGGCCACTCGGGAGACACCCGTGCGCCCGTGCGACGTCATGACCACGAGATCGGCCGGCCGCTTCTCCAGGTATTCCAGCAGCTGCTGTCCGGGCGCCCCGATGAGCATCTCCGCGTGCACGCGCCCACCCAGCTTGCCGGAGACATCGCTGAGGTAGGCCTTGACCGCGTCTTCCATGGAGGTGATGAGCTCCGCCGAGTAGACGGCCATGCCCGGATCGTAGGCCACGGCAGTGAGTGACAGGCAGCGCGCGACATCGATCTCAGCCCCCGTGAGGTCCGCGATCCACTTCGCGAGGGGAAGGGCCGCCTCCGCCTGTTCGGAGCCGTCCAGCGGGACGAGCACGCGCCTGACCGCGAACGCG
>DATMBD010000119.1:0-3281 GCA_035559355.1 Dehalococcoidia bacterium | reverse complement strand
CTTTGGGGCGGCAACGGCCAGGACGTCCTCAACGGAGGGGGTGGCAATGACTCCCTGCACGGCGGCATCGGCGCCGACACGCTGCGCGGCGGCGACGGCGACGACTTCCTGGACGGCGGCTCCGGCTTCGACGTCTGCCATGGCGGCGACGGCTTGGACGCCGGCGAGAACTGCGAAATGTCGACGAGCATCGAGAGCGGCGGCGGCATTGTCCTTGGCGCCGGCGGCGTCGACGGCCAGGCGGTGAGGACAGCCGTCCAGACCTCGCGGGCCAGCGAATAGGTCCTGCCAATGGGCCGGCCGCGCGCGTCTCCCCGTCGCGCGTGGCCGGCTTTGCTTCGGATGGGCGCGCCACGGATGACCTGCGGTCAGCCGTGGCGCCCTCGCAACAAAACCCTGCCTCGGTCCGGGCCAAAAGGGATGCGAGGTCTAGAGGAGGGGATAGGATGGCTATCCGGACGCCTGAGAAGCCGGCGAGCGGAGATGCGCCCGAGCCCCCCGCCTACGTCTCGGAGGACAGCGCACCTCAGCGTTTCGCCGTCAGCCGCCCCTGGTGGCTTCTGCCGGCCTTCGTGGCAGCATTCTGGCTGGCATCTGTGGCCGTATTGGCGATCCCCGGCTTGGCCACTCGCTACGAGGCGATGCTGGGCGATCTGTCCGGCGTCGACCTGGGGACTACACGGAATTTGGCCTTTCGGCCCCTTTCCGTGGCCTTCGCGCTCGTGTTCTGGGTCTTCGCCGCGGGCGGGCTGAAGGACAGGGCCAATCTATTCGTTCGCATGCTTGGCGGCTGCGCTTTCGCCATTCTTGTCACGGACCTCCTGCTAGCGTGGTCGATGCATGTTGGAGGTCCGGGGCCCTTCTCTTTCGCCGGTGATTTGTTGGCCGGTTACGCGGGCTTCGTGGGGCTTATCCTGGCCTTCCTCAGCGCCCTGCATCTGCCGGAGGGTGAAATCGTGAGGACGAAATTGCAGCGCCCTCGACGCTACGGAGTCACGCTCATCGCCTGCATTGCGTTCTCCGCGGGCCTAGCAGCGTTCGTCGTGACGTACGCCAATCGTGAGATTGACCATCTCAGGAACGTCGCCCTCATCGGCGGCCTGGGCCCGGGCGTGATCCTGTTTCGTCCCACTCTGACGGCATCTCTGTTCCTCGTCGCAAGCCTCTTCCCGTTTCGACCGCCGGAGCGTACGCCGAGGGCGCCGACCGTCGGCTTCCTGGTCGCCGCCCTGAACGAGGCCCAGGACATCGAGGACTGCATAAGAAGCCTGGACATCGCGGCGGCGCGCTACGGCCAGAGGTGCCGCCTCTATCTCGTCGACAATGGTTCTCGCGATGGCACACCCCAGATAGCCCGTAAGGCTCTGTCGCGTTGCACGGCTCTCGATGGAGAGGTGCTCCACTGTCCCGAGCCGGGCAAGTCGCGGGCCTTGAACCACGGCTTGCGCCACATGAGGGACGAGGAAATCGTCGTGCGAGTGGACGCGGATTCGGTCATCGAACCGGCGGCGCTAGAAAAGATGGTCCCGTACTTCGCGGCCCCTGAGGTGGGCGGCGTGAGCGGCGTACCCCTGCCCAAGAACGGCTCCACGCTCTTGGGGCGCCTCCGGAACATCGAGGTGCTGGAAAACGTATCGTTCGTACGTACTGGCCTCAACGCCATCGATGCCGTCAACGTCCTTCCCGGAATCATGTGCGCGTACCGTTTGTCAATTCTGCAGGCGTTGGGCGGTTTTCACGAAGGTATCAACGGTGAAGACACGGACATGGCGATTCGGGTGGGAAGGCTCGGTTACCGCGTAATTTCGGACCCGAGTATCACGGTGCAGTCGGAGGTGCCGCGATCGCTGGCGCATCTTCGGGAGCAACGGCTTCGCTGGAGCCGGGGGGCTCTCCACGTTTTCGCCCGCAACAAGTCGGCGTTTCTGCTGGCGCAGGGACCAAGGGGGCTGTGGACCGTTCCGCATGCCTTCATCGGCGTGCTGCGCCGCGGCGGCGCTCCCCTGGTTCTGATTTACGCTTCCGCCGTCGCGGTTGTCGATCCCCACGCTTTGTATCTCCGCGACGGTGTTGCCGTCTTGGCGGTGCTCATGGGCGCGCCCCTGATCCTCCTCGTTGCCGTGCTCCTGATTCGGCGCCGCCCCGGGCTCCTACCGTTCCTGCCGTTCTACGTCGGCTTTCGGCTGCTACGTTCGCTTTTCCAGCTGGAAACCCTGTTCACGCTGAAATTGCGGGCGAGCGTCAAGGAGAGCCAGGCCACCGTGCCGGCCGGCCGCTTATAGGCCGCCATGCCTCGTCTCAGGGTTCTCCAACCTCGACGCGGCGATCCTGGCGAGACCGGCCTTGCGAACCGCCTCCCCCCGGCTACCGGCCGAGGCCCGCCATGAACGCGGCCGCTTCCGCCGCGTAGGGTGGCGACCACCACATCAGGAAACGCGAGACGTTCCAAGACTGGGCGGCGCGCGCGCACGCGAGGGCCTGGTCCGCATATACGCCGTTGACCGATTCAGGATCGAGAGAAATCTCCATCGACCAGGCAGCTCCGGGGGCGCCAAACTGCGCCACGAGCTCCGCGGCGGCCGCTCCGAAGGTCTCTGGGTTCTTCTTGCAGTACGTTTGGGTCTGGACGTATGTTCGGTCCACCCGCTGGCCCAGCCTGCCGTAGTCCCAGGCGTACTTGAAGAGATAGGCCTGAAGCAGCGGCCGGCCCGTCGGCTTCACGCCGGCAGCGAGGGGATGCCCGTGGGCCATGGCCGCGGCCTCGTCGACGTGAGCCAGGGTGGCCTCGAAGTCCCAGCTGAACTCGGGTTCGTTAGCCATGTTTGGTTCGTAGATATAGACGATTTCATCGATGGGGCTCTGGACGCCCTGGGCGGCGAGGTTGAAGTTCGCGAGGCCGGCAGTCCCCACGAGGACGCGGTTGTCCGGGAACCGAGCGGCGAGGGCAGCCGCGGCTCGATTGAGCCAAGCGAGGTCGAGCGGCTTGGCGTTGTTGCCGGAGATGAGCAGGAAGCTGTCTTCGGGACGAACGTAAGGTGCGAGCGTGGTTACGAGTGCGTTCACGCCTGCCTGGTTGTAGACCGCGACCGTCAAGGAGACGGGCTGGTCTGCCGCCAGGAGCGGCAGCCGGTGGGCTTCCGGGAGGTCGTTGGCGCCGGCGCTCGTCGTTGAAAGGGAGGCGAGACAGCACAGGGCAAGCAGGAGCGCGGCGGAGAGGCGATTACGGATCACTCTGGAAAACTCCAATGGGATGGACTAATCCAGGTATCGGCAGGCAGGTC
>DATMBD010000118.1:0-2792 GCA_035559355.1 Dehalococcoidia bacterium | reverse complement strand
CGACAGGTCCTGGGCGACGCGTGGGTACGCCCGCGGCCGAAAACGGCTGTCGATTTCGTTGGCGGCCGGCAACCAGGGGTTGGCCGGGTTGACGATCGGCGAACCGCCCGGCTTCACCTGTACACGGGCGAGCTCGAGAGCCGGGGACTCGGGCAGGGAGGAAAGAACCCGCAGCCGGAAGTCCTCGACGACGCGGCCGCGCTCCTCGTGCTGGTTCGCCCGCCCTGGCGTCGGCAGACTCTCCACGTAGTCCAGGACGATGTATGCCAGCTCGCTTTCGCCGCCAAGGCCGACGCGCTGGCGCTCCGGCACGATGACGACGTTTCCGAACTCATCGATGGCAACGCCCGGCTCCACGACCACGGTATCGCTGGGCGGGTCCGTCGGCAAAACGTCGAGCCCGTAAGCGACGCCGGCGCCGTGGAGGGCAAGAAGGTGGAGCTGCTGATGGCGGCAGTGGTAATCGTGTGCCGTGGCCCACGTGTCGACATCGACCACGAGCCCCGTGAACGGGTGCACGCGCACCGGGGCTGACATTGCGATCTTCTTCATGTCCGGACTGCTGGCCTAAAGAGGATGTCGTAAGAAGCGGGGCCGGGCTTGTAGGCCTGAATTATATCGTGGGCGAGACCCGTGTCAATCTCATCCGCGGCGCAGTCGAAAGTCACCGTGAAGTGCTGCGGGACAATGTTGTCCAGGGCGGTGTTCTGGCCGAGGGAGGAATCGCTGCCAAGCGCGAGCCCGTCCGTGTTCTCCGCGATCAGCGGCCGGCGGCCGACGAGCAATTCCAGCGCGACCGCCAAGCCCCTGCGCGTCCCCCGCCAGCGGTAGAGCCACACGCTGAGCTTGACGGCCTTGCGCCAGCGCTCCTCTGGCAGGTTGGGTGGGCGGCGTGCCCCCACCCACGTAGCCAGGAAATCGAGCATGATCGCCGTGGTCACGTCCGGGTCGAATCGCTCCGGCAACGTGTTGACCATGGCCTGCACGGGCGTGAGCACTTCTTCGAAGACACGGAGGAAGCGGCCCATGAACGGGTCCTGGCGGTAGATGGCCGGCAGGTAAGCCAGGTAGCTGCTTTCCTCGATGGGGTAGGGGTTAACGCCGCCGTTCACTCTTCGCCTACCTCCGCCAAGACGTAACAGCGCCCGAGTACGAGGAGGCCGTCACTGGCGGCCTGCAAGCGCGTGACCTCGTTCCGGCTGCCTGGGGAGCGAAGCCGAACGCGCTCTACGTAAGAGACTTCCGGGAGGCTCTGAAGAATGCCGGCCACCTGGGAAACGGTGGCGGCGGCGCCAAAGTTCAAGCCGCGGCCAGAGGGCCCGCCGCTTATGGGGTGAAAGTACTCACGCAGGCGGGCGAGGGCCCGCGCCTCCGCGGCTTCCGTGTTGGAGCCTGGCCGGACGTAGACGTGAGCGTCGATCTCCACCGAGGTGAAGGGGACGGACTCGTACTGGACCAGCGTCCCGAGCGTCTTGCGCTCGTCGATGTGTGCGCTCACTGCCTGGATGAGGGCGGGCGTGGGGGCGAGGTCTTCGGCGGCCAGCTCGACGTCAGAGCGGGGCATGACGGGGACGAGCAGAAGCCGGACGGTTCCCGGCGCCGCGCCGTCGCCTGAACCGGGAGCGATCGCGCGCGCCCGGCCGACGCCTTCCACTTCGAGGGCGATGCGCTCGAAGTCTTCGCGCGTGATGGCGGCGGCGGGCCGTTTGAGGACGGTAAGGGCGCGCAGCTTTGCCTCCTCGATCGACTCTTCGTCGCGGCCGCCGCTGCTGGGGCGGTAGTTGATCACGGACGCGACGTAGGGAATCGAAGTCTTCATCTGAGAGATCGCTCCCTCGCCGACGTTGCCGATGATGCCGCCGCCGCTGTGATAGGAGCGGATGCGTAGCTGGGCGCCGCGGCGGGGAACGGCACCGTAGGCCCTTTCGATGCCCTCGCGGTCGCGGACGGAGGGGCCGAAGCGCACCTCGCCCTTCGCGTAGTGGATGACGAAGTGGTGGTCGCTGCTCGTGGACTGGGCGAAGTCCTCGACCTCCACCCACTCGGTCGTCTCGCCGTCTGCCATGACTTCGATTACGTGCGGCTCGGCCTCGCGCAGAACCGGCCGTTCCCGCAAGGGGAAGACCTGGGCGGGGGAGCCGTCGCTCTCGCCGAGGAACTCGTTGCGGACCTGCATGGCCTGGCGAGCAGGCACGGTGGCGCCGATACACTCCGACCGCAGGCCGGAGATGCGCGGCGAAGTCGTGTAGCCCTGGCCGGGCTTGGTGACGTAGCGGAGGCGAATCCAGCTCGCGTCGATGCCGTCGATCGTCTGGCGGGAGGAGTCGACGGGAACGTGGAGATAGACGTCTCCAGAGGTGTTGAGGCCGTGGGTGGGGTCGGGAGCGCCCGGCTCGCGCAGGCGGCCGGTGCCGCTCTGGTCCAGGAGACGCACCGGCTGCCAGCTGTTCGCGCCCAGGGACCAGTACTCCCAGGCAAGCGGAGGGTCCCGGGGGTCTATGTGGGCGCCTTCCAGCTCCTGGCACTCGAGCCGGAGCTGGAGGCTGTGACCCGCGAGGTCGCCTTCGTAGCCGAAGTAAAGGGCGTCTCCTTCGACGGGGGGCTCGTTGAAGATCGGCGACTGAACGAGACCGCTGGAGACGTAAGGCAGATAGTCTTCGAAGCCCTGCCCTTCGCGCCATGCCCGCAGCGCCCGGAGGGCGGGCGGGGCGATCGCGAGGTCAGCGGACGTCTGGAAGACGATGGCCTCCTGCAGCTCCGTGCGGTCGGTAGCCACCTCGGTGCCGGCGGGG
>DATMBD010000117.1:0-2289 GCA_035559355.1 Dehalococcoidia bacterium | reverse complement strand
AAAAGCCGCCCTCCGGCGCCTGGTGGCGCTCGAGGACGTAGGCGGCGAGTTCGTGGGCGCGTTCGAGATTCGATGCCGTGCCGGTCGCCTCGTAGGCGTCGACAAACGCCGTGCCTGCCGCGACCGCGTCCTGGAGGAGGCCCGGGACGGCAGCCGCCCCGTCCCAGTAGTGATACATGCCGCCTTCAGGCGCGCGAAAGCGCTGCCACAGCGCATCGGCAAGCGCGGTCGCGCGCTCGCGGCAGCGCGAATCGCCGAGCACACGCCAGGCCTGGAGGTACGCGGAGGCGGCCTGGGCGTTGGCATCGCAATAGACGTGCGTGTCGATGACGGAGCGCGGGCCGCCGTCGGTCTCGCGCACGTAGTCCTGGCAGCCGTAGAAGAAAGGCGAGTCTCCCGCAGTGAGGGCGCCATCCATGTAGACGATGAGCTCTTCAGCCGCTCGTCGCATCTCCCAGGCGCCGCTCAGGCGAAAGGCGTTGACGTAATTCACGAGCAGGCCCGCCTGGTCTGAGAGGAGCTTCTCCGGGTGAGGCTCCTTCCAGTCTCGTCGCGACGAATAGCGGAAGTAGCCGCCGTCATTGGCATCGTAGGTCGGGCTGGAGCGCAGCCTTCGAAGCGTCAGCAGGACATGGTCCAGGAACCAGCGCTCGCCGGTTGTTTCGTAGAGATGGAGAAAGAAGTCGTTGGCTTCGGCGTGGAGCATCTTCAGCTCCGTGCCGTAGCCTCCGAACTCGCGGTCGGCCAGGCCTTCGAGCATGCCCGCCACTTCGGCGGCGAGTCCGGAGGTCAAGGGGGCGGGCTCCACGGGCAGGTCTTGGCGCATGGCGGCTGGCTCCCGCGCCTCCGCTTCGCGTAGAAGCTGCCGGTTGCGCTGATAGTAGTCGAGGGCGCGCACCAGCAGCGCAGCGAATTCCCCGGGCGGCGTGTAGTTGGCCTCCGCCAGCTGCACCCCGCCGGGCGTGAGGAGGACGATGGCCGGCCAGGCGCCCGCCTGGTTGTAGCGCGCGTCGACGTCAGGCCGCTCCCCTTCCTCCACGCGCATGGGGACGAAGAGGCCGTTCAGGAGCGTGATTACCTCGTCGTCTGAGAGAGTCGTCTCGTCGAGGCTCTGGCAGAAGCCGCACCAGAAGGCCGTGATGAACAGCGCGATCGGCCTGTCGAGGCGTTTTGCCTCGGCGAAGGCCGCTTCGCCCCAGGGCCGCCAGCGAACGAGATGGGCGCGGTTGGGCCGCGGCGAGAACCGGAAAGAAGCGCCAGGGGCCCCGGTGGCGCCGGCGCTGCCTGGTGCGTCCATTGCTGCTTTCTGCGGCTCGGGTCCCGCTAGGCGAGCCCGAGGGCTTTGGCGTATTCGTCCTTGTCGAAGCCCTTGATCGGCCGGTTGTCGACGACCATCACGGGGACGGTCATGATCCGATAGTGCCTCACGAGCTCCGTGAGGTTCTCACGGCTGTCCTCTACGTCCTTCTCGGTGTACGCGATGCCGTGCTCCTTCAAGAACCGTTTCGCCTCTTCGCAGGGGGCGCAGTTGTGCCGCTTCGTGTAGAGGACTACGTCCATGGCGCCGTGGCTTCCTTTTCTTCTCTTGAGGACTCAAGCGGATTGGAGGGCAGGCAGGCGGTCGGGCAATCGGGCAGCAAAATCACGGCAGAGTCGTCCTAGGCTCCGCCTTCGCGGACGCGACGAACGGCCTCGATGATCTCGTCGACGTCCAGGACGCTCTCCATGATCGCGACCTGCTCCTCGTAGACCGCCGGGTCGAACTGTGACTTCATCTCAGGCTCCATAACGTGGTACACGGGCAGCCCCAGGGCCACGCCGGCCAGCGGCCCCACCCAAGACGGGTCGCCTTCCGTGACGGTGCGGGCGTAGATCTCCGCGCTCTCGGCGCTCGGCGAGCCGAGGACGACGACGAGGCTTTCGGTGCCTTCCCTCTCGGCTACGGCCATCACTCCTTCTTGACCATCCAGGTCAAGCGCTCCGGCGGCCGTTCAGACGAAACAGTGCGTCTGGACAAGCGCCGGTTCGGCGCCGGCGGACCGTATGCAGGCCTCGATCGCCGGGGCCTGGACGCCGTCTCGCTCCCCCAGGATAATGACGCGCTTGCCTTTGAGCTCCATAAGTTTCCCTTCGGCCGAAATAAGACCTGGAATGCTGGCTCAAGCATGCCAGCGAGAAGGCTAATTGGGCAATCGGCGAATGACGATCGTCGCGGTCCCTCTAATCCTGGCTCCTTTTCGGATTCGCCTCCAGGATGAATGACTCGCCGTCCGAGAGGTGGGTCATGCG
>DATMBD010000116.1:0-3909 GCA_035559355.1 Dehalococcoidia bacterium | reverse complement strand
GTCTTCGATCCGTTGGATGGGCATGGCACTACGTTCCTGCCCATCGTGTTGTCCGCGCGCTTCCGGCCGCAGCTCTACGACTGAGGCACCGGCCCGAGCGCGGGGAACCTCCAGGTCCAGCGGCACGTTCAGAACGGGCTTGCCGATGGCGTCCTCAAGAGCGCAGGTGAGTTGGTGGCGCAGGGCGGCCAGCAGTTCGTCGTCGCTCACCTGGCGTCCGTTGATGGACAGCGCCAGATGGACGACGTAGCGCCGGCCGCCGTCGGCTCCCTCGAACGCCTGGAGCAACCCGTTGAGCTGGCGCCCTTCGTGGACGACCCGCTGGACGACGACCAGCAGCCCCGGCGGCAGCTCGGTGCCGAGGGCGCGGGCGTACGCTCGTGCAGCCCGGGCTATCTCGCGACGGAGCCTCCGGGCCTGTCGCCGGCGGGCGTCGATGATGACAGTCGGGCCGCGAGGCCGGAGCCAGCGGTACAGCCTCACCAGGGCAGTGCAGGCAGCAGCCACCGCCTGTGCGCTGAGCTGCCGGCCCGTGTCTGCCCAGCGGCGGACCAGCCTGGCCGCCTTAGACCTTGACCTTCGTCTCTTGCTCACGCTGCATTCCTCCTTTCCTCGGTGATTTGCTCGCGCAGGGTGTCCCACACCAGGTCGGCGTACTCGCCCATGAAGTGGCGATGGCAGTCTTCGCCTCTGACAGCAGCGATGGCGAGGGCGAAACGCTTCACCTGCCCGACCGGCACGTCCAGCGCGACCAGCGCCAGGGCCACCTCCGGGTACTCCGAGGGGTCGATGCGCTCTGCCGCGAGCCTGAGCTTGTCCCAGGCGGACAGGCAGCAGATTTCTCGACGGGATGCGATGTCGTGTTGCACCGTTTTCTACCTCCTTTCGGCTTGCTATAGGGGCCAGAGCTTCGACAGCACCGCCGACAGGAAGGCGACGCTGCTCATCAGCGCGACGATGCGGACCAGTCCCGGCGACCGCCGCCCGTTCCGACTCCTGGAGTTTCTGTGTGCCATGCAGTGACCTCCTTTCCGTGGTGCTGGAATGCGAGAAGCCCCGCAGGTCGAACCGTGGGGCTTCCATCGATTGGCTGGTCGCCCCGGTTAAACGGGGCTTCCCTCAGCTATGAGCCTGGGTGCCGGGCTGGAGCCTAGCATGAGGCTCAAGTGCGTTCCTTTTCTAACGAGCGGATCAGGTCGACGGCGTATTCCGGCGTGTGGGGCAAGTACGCCCATTCGCTGGCGAAGGCACATCGCTGGTCGAGAGTCGCCGTGCGGCGCCAGCGGAGGACGCTCAGCCAGTCAGCCGCGAGCTTTCGGCGGAGTTGCCGGATCCAGCGCGCCTGGCTCTCGGTCTGTGCGGCCTCGTACTCCTCCGCCGCCTTGATCATTCCTGGCAGGCCCGCCAGCAGCGGAATCTTGGCTGCCTCTCTGGCCCGCTTGCGCTCTCCGTAGCCTTTGAAGAGCGGCCGAATCCGGTACTCCTGGCTGAGGCGTCGTGGACGCAGGAAAAGCGCCTCGACGGTCATCACTCGAACCCCGGCAAGGCCGTCTGCCTGGGAGCGCCTGCGTATCTGCCGGCGGCCACGGCCAAAGCCAATTGCTCCCGCTCTTGTTTCGCCCATCGCGCGCTTTGCTCTTGGAGATAGCAGCAGCGGTCTGCTTCCATCGCCGGCCGGATCTCGCGAAGATAAGCTTCGACCTCCTCATCGGGCGGCAGGTCCTCGTGGAAGGTCAGGCGCCAGGCGAGGCGCAACCTGTCGCGCGTGTAGCGCCCCAGCCGTCCGCACACCCCCTCCTCGAACCAAACCTCCATCAGCACGCCGAGCAAGCCCGCTTCATCGGCCCAGCAATCGGGCTCTCGCTGCCGCGCCGCGTGCATCTCTAGCGTGCCCATCAGTTGCGCCACGGCATTCTCGGCCGACCACTCTTGCCAGACTCTCTGCCACAGAGGTGGAGCCGATTTGGTGAAGGTGTACCTTGCGGTGTCGAAGATGCGGCTTGGTCCCTTCGGGCGCTTGAGGTTGTCAGGCCGATAGCGCCACTCAGTACCGTCCTCGAATCGCACCTCCATCCAGTCGCCGCCCTGTTCAGGAGACGCCAGGACGCTGCCAACGTACATGCCGATGCGGCCGGTCGCTTTGACTTCGACCAGGTTGTAGAGGCCGTAGAAGCGCAGGTCGTCGTTACGGCTCATAGCAGCCTGCCCTGTCCGCTTACGTCCCTGCGTCGGCAGGCGCCGCAGCGCCATCCGCCCTTAGACCACTCCACCTCCCAGCCCGCTCGACGGATCGCTCCCACGAAGTCGTAACTGTTGGCGAGACGGAACCCGGCGCCGCAGCCGGGGCACACCACCCAGTCGCAGTGGTTGATCTGGCCGGGCGGTCGATCTGCCGGAGCGGTCACCGCGAGCGCTCACCGGCCGCTCTCGTCCGGCAGCTCGTCCTCGCGCAGATGACCGAGGTCGCACTCGCTGTCGCAGGCGTGCGGTCCGGCGTGTCCCTGGGGCCGCACGCACTCATGGATGCCCAGCGGGGCGCCGCAGGTTGGGTACTCTCCTCCGGCGGCGGCAATGGCCTCGCGCATGTGCTCGATGCGCTGCCGTTCCTGCTCCTGCAAGGCTTCCAACGCCGCCTCGAAGATAGGGAACTCCGACGGCACCACGTAGACGCAGCGCTCGATGTCCATGAGTTCCAGCCATTCCTCGGCGACCTTAATGAGGTGCTCGCTCTTCGCGATCTGCTCGTCGAACAGCTTGATGCTGTGCGCCATACCCTCAGGGGTCGGCGTGATGTCAATCGTCTGCATGCTTGTTCCTCCTGTAGAACTTGCGGTTCGTTCCGCACGGTGGCTGCGGTTCGCGCTCAGTGATGTCTCCCGGTCGGGTCCGGGCACTGGTCGAGGGATGTAGGGACGAAGTAGAAGTCGCGCTCGATCGTCATGCCCATCGGCCCCCTGACCTTGGCCAGCTCGGACAGGCACCAGTAGCCGTACTCCTTCTCAAGGCCGAACACCAAGCCCCAGAACACGACGTCCACGCGGTCCTTTGCCCGCGGGTCGCTTAGCGCGACCTCCGAGCCATCTTCGAGCTCCGCACTCGCTTCCGCGGCGTACCAGGTCCAGTTGGACCACGGCGTGAAGTACTTGACCCGGGCGACGTTGTCTCCGCTCCTGATGGGAGGCAACGTCCGCTCGATTTCTTTAGTCAGCAGCGCCGGCGTCGGCACGTTCCGCCTCCTCTTCCAGCCGGCGGATCTCCGCCAGCTCCTCTTCCTCTTGGGCCAGCTCGGCCAGCCGCGCCTGGATGTCGGGCGTCTGGAGCCAGGCCTCGATCTCGTCGCCGGGGAGTTGCCAATCGTCCCGATGCTCCGTGGCCACGAACTGGTCCTTGAACGACT
This sequence comes from Dehalococcoidia bacterium, assembly GCA_035559355.1. Classification (GTDB taxonomy): domain Bacteria; phylum Chloroflexota; class Dehalococcoidia; order DSTF01; family WHTK01; genus WHTK01. Next base: position 512 of record DATMBD010000116.1, on the reverse strand, counting down.
GATGGAGAGCGGCCGCCTTCGAGCGCGGCGTCCACATCGAGCGCAGCGCCGCGAGCACGAACTCCGGCGGCTCCTCGAAGTAGTCGGCCAGGATGGCGAGCGCGAGGTCGGCCGGGCCGCTGCCCGCGTAGGACCACTCGAAGCCGTCGGGCGAGTGGTAGGGGATGTGAGTGAGCGGGCGGCTGTCGGAGGGCTCGTCGTCGACGACGTTCTCGACGAATACGGACGCCTCGCCGCGCGGCGTGCTCTCGCGGTCGAAGACGCGCGTTCCGCTGTAGACCTTCATCCCAGGTCCTCCATGAGGGCAGCGATGCCGTCGATATCGTCCCCAAGGAGCTGATGGAGCACCGCCGACTTAGTGGCTCGGTCGGAGTCGATCGTGCTGTTGTGCTTCGTGCCGAACACCTGGCAGCCCTCGCTCGCAAAGCGTCGGCGCGCCGCCTCGAACGGGACGCCCGACACATCGTGGAGCGCGTACAGGTCCCACGGCTCACCGCAGACCGGACAGTAGA
>DATMBD010000115.1:0-5889 GCA_035559355.1 Dehalococcoidia bacterium | reverse complement strand
CGACCTCCAGGGCCAACGAGGCCTCCGAGGGCGCTCCCAGGCCCGCATCGACCACCACCGGCACGCCGGCGTTCTCGACGATGATCTGGATCTCCTCAAGGGTAAAGATACCGCGCCCGGAGCCGATGGGCGAGCCGAGCGGCATTACAGTCGCGCAGCCGATCTCCTCCAGACGCCGGGCGAGCACGGGATCGGCGTGAATGTAAGGCAGAACTACGAAACCATCCTTGACCAGGGCCTCGGCGGCCTGCAGCGTGCCGATGGGGTCCGGCAGCAGGTAGCGCGGGTCCGGGATCACTTCCAGCTTCACCCAATTCGAGCCCGTCAGTTCACGGGCGAGCTTGGCCGTGAAGATGGCTTCTTCCGCGGTGGCGCTTCCTGCCGTGTTCGGGAGGATCGTGTACCGCTCCCAATCGATGTAGTCCAGTTCGGTGCGGGCGTTGGGGTTGTCGAGGTCGAGGCGCCGGATCGCGACGGTGACGATCTCGGCGCCCGATGCTTCCAGCGCCGCCACGCATTCCTCCGGGGAGGCGTACTTGCCGGTCCCGACCATCAGTCGGGAGCGGAAGCGCTTGCCCGCGATCACGAGGTCGTCGTTGTGGCTGTCGGTCATGGCGAAGCTCCGTGTCGTCTGCTCAAGCAGTGGTCTCAGAGGAAGGTTGGCTGCGGGCGCTGCCCGCCCGGTCGCCCTGGGGGCGCCAGTAGCGGTAGAAATGATGGACGGGGCCGTGGCCGTGGCCGAGCGGGAAGGCGTTTTGCAGCGCCTGGGTCACGTACGCCTTGGCCGCCATGACGGCGTTGGGCACGCTTTCGTCCTTGGCGAGCTGCGCGGCGATAGCCGACGCAAAGGTGCAGCCGGTGCCGTGGGTGCTCCGCGTTGGAACGCGGCCGGTGGTCAGTTCCTTGAAGTCGCGGCCGTCGAAGAGCAGGTCCGTAACTGTGTCTTCTTCGCGGTGGCCGCCCTTGATGACGACGTTGGCCACTCCGAAGGCGGCGATTTCCTTCGCCGCCTTGCGAATCTCGTCCCAGTTCGGCAGGGGCCGGCCAACGAGCACTTCGGCCTCGGGGAGGTTCGGCGTGACGACGAGGGCAAGGGGCAAGAGGCGCCGCCGCAGGGCATCGACGGCGTCATCGCGCAGGAGCTTGTCGCCTCCCTTGGCGACCATGACGGGATCGACGACGAGGCGCTGCACGTCCCAGTGCTTGATGCGGTCGGCTACGGCCTCGATGATGGGGGCACTGGCCAGCATGCCGGTCTTGACGGCGTCCGCGCCAATGTCGCCGAGGACGGCGTCGATCTGCTGGGCTACGAAGGCCGGCTCCATCTCCACGAAGCCGTACACGCGCTGCGTGTCCTGGGCGGTGACGGCCGTGATGACCGACGCGCCATAAACACCAAGCGCCGAGAACGTCTTCAGGTCCGCCTGGATGCCAGCTCCTCCGCCGGAATCGGAGCCGGCGATCGTGAGCGCGACCGGTGCTGCTCTCGTTTCATTCATGGACTTCTATCGCAGGAACCTGAGCCCGTCTGCGGGAAACGAAAAGCGCTCCTCGGCCTCGAAGAGCGCCTGCGCCTACCCTCAGCTTCCCTTCGCCGGCATTGCCCGGTTCAGGTTCCGACGGTCGGTGACGGTCCTCCGGCCACCCTCTCAGCCTGGCTCCCCAAGCTCCCGTACTCTATGCGATTTGCTTCAAGTCTAGGTCTGGCCCCAAAAGGGTGTCAAACCTGACTGGCGTGTCACCCGCCGTCCCCGAATCGGCACGGGACAGGCGTCCGGGCAGAGCCGTAGCCAGGCCAGCTCCTGTAAGCTGGGCGGAGCCGTGGAGAATGGTCTGCTGGCCCGCGTCTGCAAGAGCAACGAAGCCTACCTCTGGCTCGGCAACGAGCATTGGCAGGCCTTCGGCGCGACGTTCGTACGCAACCGGCAGACGCCCAGACGCCGCGACGCCAACCACGTCGGCCTGATCCGCACGGCCCGCCTCGCCGATTTCGAGGCGCTGCTCCAGCAGGCGGAGATCGAGTTTCAGGGCCTGCCGCACCGCGCCTTCGGCATCGACCCCCTGACGCCGCCGTTCGTGCTCGCGCGTCTGGCGCTCGAGGAAGGCTATCGGTCCTCCGAAGGGCTGGTCCTGGTGCTCGAAGGCGAACTTGGCGCCGCGCCCAGGCCTGACGTCGAGCTGCGCGAGGTGCTGACGGAGGAAGACTGGCGGCTGTACCGGGAGCTCGACCGCTTGTGGTGGTTGGAGTCCGCCACGGGCGAGGACGCGCTGGGGCCGTACGACGCCGCGCACCATGACGAGCACATGCTCAACCGCCGCCTGAAGGCGCCGGCCGTACGCGGCTGGTTCGCGTGCGTGGACGGCGTTCCCCAGGCGTTCTTTTCGTCGTGGCCGGGCGAAAACGGCGTCGGCGTGGTGGAGGACCTCTTCTGCCACCCGGACTACAGGCATCGAGGCTTGGCGACTGCGCTCATAGCGCACGCGGTGGCCGACGCAAGGGCTCGTGGTGCCGGCCCCGTGATTATCAACGCCGACCCCAAGGAGACGCCGAAGCGGATGTACGCGGCGATGGGCTTCCGGCCCTTCTACGTCTCACGAACCGTGTGGAAGGGCGTGGCCGCGCCCGAAGATCCTGCGCGCGCCTAAGCTTCGGCCGCCTAACGAGCACGAGGCCCCGATTTCGACTTCCGCCGTCCTGTTAGTAGCGGGACACAGGGCTGGCGCTGGCCGGCGTCCGTCTGATGCGCAGCTGCTCCGGCAGCAGGCGGTCGATCTCCTCGGGCGTGAAGAGCATCGCCTCCGCTTCCTTGAGGGCCTTCCTTGCGGCCCAGTGCCACTGACTGGCGGCCATCGGCGTCTGCTGATAGACGTCGGCCAGGGCGTGATGCAGGCTGTCGCGGCGGGCGCGGGCCTGATCCGGCGTCAGGAAGTTCGACTGCAAGTCCGTGAGCAGCGAGAGGTAAGCCTCGCGGATGTCCCAGAGCCTGAAGGCCATTTCCGCGTGCCGTTCCGCCAGCGCCCCGGGATCGACGTTCTTGAGGTACACGCTCAGGGCCAGGAGGACGCCTGCGCAGACGAGGGCGACAGCAACCAGCGCCTGAACGCCGGCAAGAAGCGCGCCCAGGGAGGACAGGACGATCGCGGCCTGGAGACCGATCTGGATGAGCTTCACCTGGTCCGCGATCCTGCGGTAGATTTCGGCGCAGCGCTGGTGCCCCTGGTGGGAGTGGACGACGCGGCCGAAGAGCTCGCGCACCTGGGCCTGCAATGTGTGCGCCGAACCCTGTTCCCCCGGCTGGGCGGCGGCAGGTGCGCTCCTCACGCCGCGCCCGCTGCCGCGCGGCCGATCTGACTGCATCGTGCTCGTCATCGCCTGCGTTCCCTTGCTCCGTCTCGTGCAATCCTGGGTGAGCTTCAGCCCGTTAAAGAGAATTGCGGCAGGCATGGAGACATTACAGCCAGCAGCGTCAGGCCCTGCTGGCGCCCTACCACCGGCTGACGCCTCTCGGCGCGCTAGGTGACCCCGACGCGGGTTAGTAGCTATCGAAGAGCTTGCCCCATTCGGTCTGCTTGGCGGCCTTGACGCGCCCCCGGCCGATGAGGGGGTACCAGAAGAGGTTGTAGTAGACGTTGGAGGCGACGTAGCTCCAGGGAACGATGGGCGAGCGCAGCAGCGGCTTCTCCAGGAAGTGCAGCGGTCCCCAGTAAATCTGCTTCTGACCCCAGCTGGCGAAGGTGTCCTCGTCCTTGGCGAAGCCGAAGTCGATGCCCGAGATGTCGAGGCCGACGACCTCGATCTGGCGCGGGTCGCCGACGCCGAGGCCGCGTTCGTGCGCGAGGCGGATGAACTCCAGCTCCAGGGGCTCGAAGCCCATCATCTTCGCGGCGACGGCGTCGATGGCGACCATGTCGCTGGAGGCGAGGATGAGGTTCTTGACGTGGGGCCGCATCGCCCGCGGGCCGGGGCCGTCGCCGGCGATGGTGCCGTCCATGACGGCGAAGATGCCGGAATGGATCTCCTTCTGGATGGCGAGGAGGTCGACGAGCGTCTTGTGGATCTGGGAGTGCGTCCAGTGGCGGCGGAAGTGGAGGAGGCCGCCGAAGGCGTTCTTCATGGCGCCGGTCATGGTCGTGAAGACGTGCGTCTTCATCGTCGGCAGGTGGACGACGTTGCGGCCGATGAGCGCCTGGGGGATCTCGATGCCGTCCGGGAAGATCTTGTCCAGGACCAGCATCTCGGCCTTGGGAGCGTAGCGGACCCAGGGGACGCCCTTGTCGGTGAGGTGGACGCTTTCGATGCCGAAGCGGTCCTGGACGGCCTTGTGCTTGTTCCTGACCTCGCCCTCGTGGGAGTCGACGACGACGGTGCCGTTGTGGGCGGCGATGATATCGGCGAAGCCTTCCTCGCGGAGGGCGCGGACGACGCCTTCGATCTGCCAGGGGGTGGAGGAGCAGCCGGGGTACCAGTGCTGCCAGGAGATGTTGACCTTGAGGGCGGTGGGGGCCGTCTTGTCCAGGGCGGAGGCGAAGTCCGCCATGCGCATGGCGCGGCCGATGTCCTGGACGACTTTGGGGGCGCTGGTATAGAGGACGGCGACCTTGGCGGCGAGGGGCTGGGCTTGCTCCTGGGTGCCTGGCGCCTGGACGGGTCCGAGTTCGGTAGTCATGGGTGCCTCACGTGGTCGAGGCCCGGCGGGGGCCCGCATCTGATGGTCTCGAATAGAATGCGGCCGCGGTCACCCGCCGTCTCCCGGTCCGTGGGTCGGGATGGGGGAAGGGCAGGAGGGCGGCACCGGTGCGCGCCGGCGGCCTAGGGACATCATAGCCGAGCCGCGCCCGTCGGCGTAGGCGGGGGACGTTGTGAGCGGTGAATCGCCTACGCTAGACTGAGCGCCGACATTGACAGAAGCATCTATGCCCGATTACAAGCGCGTCCGAGCTGGTCTGGCCGGGGAAGGGAAACCAGGTCGATCGGACCGGATCGACGACTGCGCGGCCTATTTCAAGTAGGGCGCCGAAGTGTTCCTCAGCCAGCAGGCCTACAGGCACAAGGACTGGACCTCGGCGCGGCGTGCTGGCCTGCACACCCTGAGGGTCTCGGCCAGCACCACGTTGTCGTCAAGGTGATCAGCATCTCTGGTAACGATGCAACGCGACATCCGACAGTGGGTGTCGGGTAGGTGCTGGTGTTTGTGGACGAGTCAGGCGACCTTGGCCGGAAACTCGGCAGGGATTCTAGTCAGTTTTTCACAGTTGCGCTCGTGGTATTCGAGAACACCGGGGATGCGCAAACCTGTCAGGCAGCAATTGAAGCGCTCCGAGTGAAGAAGGGCTTTGGCGCAGACCAGGAGTTCAAATTCCATGACGACAATCACAAACTTAGGCTCGCCTTTCTCCAGACTGTTTCGAATCAACGTTTCACGTGTCGCACGTTCACCCTCAACAAGGCGTCAAGGCGCTTGAATGGGCCAGGGTTCGCCCATCCAGGCCCAGCTTACAAATGGGTTTGCAGCACCACGCTTGCCAATGCCAAACCGTTTCTGACCGATGCCACCGTGGTAATCGACGGCTCAGGCAACAGGTTGTTCCGACAGCAGATGAGTACGTACCTCCGCCGGCAGATCAATACCCCGGAGCAGCCTCACATCCGCAGAGTCAAAATAGGCCGCTCGCACAGCGATCCGTTGCTGCAGTTGGCCGACTACGTTGCCGGTGTGACCAACCGTGGCTACGAGGCCAAGCCCGGAAGCGAAGTTTACGAGAGGTTTCTGCGTGCCAAGAGAAGGAGCAAGCGGCTATGGCCTCAGAAATGACGATGCCCGCCGCCTATCCGGTCTCCCGGAACGCGCGCCACGAAGGGCGTCAGTTCGGCAAGCGGGCCAATTCCAC
>DATMBD010000114.1:0-6540 GCA_035559355.1 Dehalococcoidia bacterium | reverse complement strand
CACCTTATGCTGACTTTCTGAGGGCAATCAGCCGGCCATGGCGGCTGGCTCGTCCCCGAACGAGAATGCGAGGCGCATGAACCCGGCTGAGTTTCTCACTATCAGCAGCGCCGCCGTTCCGGAGCGGGAGGCGCTCGTCTCCGGCGACGGGAAGCAGCGGATCACGTACGCCGAGATGGCTTCACGCGTGAACCGGCTCACGAACTCGCTGCAGGCCATGGGCGTCGGCGTGGGCAGCCGGGTCGCCGTCATGGCAACGAACTCGCCGCACTACGTCGAGGTCTATTACGCCTGCGCCAAGCTCGGCGCCTGTTTCGTGCCGCTCAACTACCGCGCCAAGCGTGAAGAGCTGGTCTACATGCTCAGTGAGTCCGGCGCGCAGCTGCTCTTCGCCGGCGACCGCTACCTGGACCTCGTGGCGTCCGTACGGCCGGAGATTCCGGGTCTGCGGGACGTGATCGCCCTCGAAAGCGGCCGCGACGGGATGCGGACGTTCGACCAGCTGCTGGCGGAGGGCGCGGACGACGAGGTCTTCGTCGACGTCAATGAGGACGAGCCGAGCGCGCTGATCTTCACGTCCGGCACCACCGCCATGCCGAAGGGCGTAGAGCTGACCTTTCTCAACCTCTCGCTCTACGTCCTCAACACCATGAGCCCGGCCGATCCCTCGGCAGAGCACGAGAAGACGCTGCTTTCGGTGACCATCGCCCACGTCGCCGGCATCACCGCCATCCTGTCGTCGATCTGGGGCGGGCGCACGCTGGTGATCCTGCCGCAGTTCGACCCCGAACAGTGGCTGCAGGCCGTAGAACGAGAGCGGGTGACCCACGCCTTCGTGGTGCCCACGATGCTGAAGCGGCTGATGGACTACCCCTACTTCGACCGCCATGACCTCAGCTCCCTGAAGCTGATCACGTACGGCGCCGCGCCGATGCCGTTCGAGGTGGTCTGCCGCGCAATCGAGGTCTTCAACTGCGACCTCATGAACGCCTACGGCCAGACCGAGAGCACGTCGTCGCTGACGTTCCTGGGGCCCGAGGACCACCGCATCGAGGGGACGGACGAAGAGAAGGCAAAGAAGCTGCACCGCCTGCGCTCCGTCGGCCGGCCGATGGACGACGTCGAAATCGCGATCATGGACGCGCAGGGCAACCGACTGCCCTCGGGCTCCGAGGGCGAGATCTGCGTGCGCAGCGCGCGGGTGATGAAGGAGTACCTCAACGCGGGCGAGGCGACGGCCGCGACGATCGTCGACGGCTGGCTGCACACGGGCGACGTCGGCTTCCTGGACGAAGACGGCTACCTGTTCATAACGGGACGAGTCAAGGACCTGATCATCCGCGGCGGCGAGAACATCTCGCCCGGGGAGATCGAGGCCATCCTGGAGAGCCATCCGGACGTGGAGGAGTCGGCGGTGATTGGCGTGCCGGACCCGGACTGGGGGGAGGCGGTGAAGGCGATCGTAGTGCTGGCGGAGGCCTCGAAGCACAAGGCGGGGCCGGAGCTGCGGGAGGAGCTGCGGGCCTACTGCAAGGAACACCTGGCCAGCTTCAAGATGCCGGCGTACGTGGCCTTTGTGGACGAGCTGCCGCGCAACCCCATGGGGAAGGTGCTGAAGACGGACCTGCGCCGTGACCACGGCGCCCCCGACGACGAGTGACGCTAATCGCCTTCGAGAACCCTTTTCCACTCCCAGAGCGCTTCGTCCAAGCGTAGCTTCGCGTCGTTGAGACTCGGGGCGTCACCTTCCAGGGGTTCTTCCAGCATTTGACGCAGCAGCGTTTCTGCCGAATAGGACCTTGGCCTCATCCAACTCCTGACTCAAACCGTCAGGAAACGATTACGCGGTAGTTCTCCGTCAGCTCCGTCAGCCGCTCCCGCAGCGCGGCGTCGAGCCTGGCGCTCGGGAGGGCGAGGTCTATCGATTCGCCGTCGCGCGTGCGGACCGTGAGGAGGACGGGGTCGTCGCCGGGCTGCTCCTGGAGGAGCCGGAACAGCCCCACGAGGCGCTTCTGGTCGGCGTCCTCGTCCTCCGTCTCGTGCAGGATGAGGCGCAGGGGCTCGCGGCCGGATCGAGGGTCGTCAAAGAACGCGCCGGTCGAAGGCTCCGCGTCCGTCTCGTACGCATCCGCCCACGCGTCGCTCTCGGGCCGCTCACGCCCCTCCTCATCAAAGGAGGAAGCCGGGGGGACGCTGCCCGTGGCCCCCGACGGGAGGCTGGCCGTTTCGAGCTCTCCAAAGGCACCGCCGTTGGCCTCGCGCAGCTCGTCGGGGGCGTGTCCCCCGCCGTTGCCGTTTGCCCGATTGCCTGACTGCTGGATTGCCCGCGTGCTTTGCCCGTCCACTGCCCATGCCGGCGGCAGGAAGGCCTCCGCATAGGCTACGACTTCCTGGACGCCCACCGAGAGGCGGTCGCCGCGCTCGCGGACGCGGACCTGCATGAGCAGGATGCTGCCCGTGGCCCACAGGTCCGCCGTGCGTTCGTAGATGTCCGGCCAGACCGTGACCTCCAGGGCGCCTGAAAGGTCCTGGACTTCCGCGGCGATGAAGGGCCGGCCGTCTCGCGTCGCCAGACGCCGCGTCGAGCCGACGATGCCCGCGAGAATGAAGTCCCGTCCTTGTGGCGGCAGGTCGCCGAGTTGTTCGGGCGTGATCTCGTTGCAGAGGGCAGTGACGTAGGGCGCCAGGGCCGCCGCTGCCCGCGTGAACGGGTGCTCCGACAGCCAGACGCCGAGATGCTCCTTCTCCCACGCCAGGATCTCGCCCTTGGGCACCGGCGCGCTCTCCAGGTCTAGGCCCGCCAGCGGCGTCGCGACCTCCGCGCCGAAGAGATCGAACATCGTCGCCTGTCCGGTTTCCTTGAGCTTGAGCGCGTTCTGGGCGATGCCGAGGATGCGGTCGAGGTTCAGAAGCAGCGATCCGCGGGCCTCCGGCTTGCCGGCGATCGAGTCCAGGCAGCCGGCCTTGATCAGGCTCTCGAGGGCGCGCTTGTTGACGTTGCGCGTGTTGAGGTTGCGGCAGAAGTCGTCCAGGGACGCGAAGACGCCGCCCGCCGCTTCGCGCGCCTCGACGATCGACTGCGCCGCGCCCTCGCCAACGTTCTTGATCATCGCCAGCCCGAAGCGGATGGCGGTCTTGCCCTCCGGCGTCTCCTCGAGTTCGAAGTTGACGCCGCTCCGGTTCACGTCAGGCGGCAGCACGGGTATCCCCAGCCGTACGCACTCGTTGTACGCCTGAGCGATGCGTTCCAGCGCGCCCGCCGGGTGGCTGTCGGCGCTCATTAGCACGGCCGTGAGGTACTCCTCCGGGTAGTTCGCCTTCAGCCACGCCGTCTGATAGGCGATGGTGCCGTATGAGTAAGAGTGGGCCTTGTTGAACGCGTAGCCCGCGAAGGGCTCGATCAGCTCGAAGACGCGCTCCGCATCCTCCCGCGTGTAGCCCTTGGCGATGGCGCCGTCGAGAAAACGCTCCCGCTCCGCCTGCATGAGCGACGCGATCTTCTTGCCCATGGCCTTGCGCATGATGTCGGCGGCGCCCAAAGAGTAGCCGGCGAACTTCTGGGCGATCTTGAGCACCTGGTCCTGGTAGACGATGACGCCATACGTCTGGTCGAGGATGTCGGCCAGGTCCGGGTGCGGGTAGGTGATCTGCTCCAGGCCGTGCTTCGCGCGGCAGAAGCGGCTGATGTGTTGCATCGGCCCCGGCCGGTACAAGGCAACGAGGGCGGCGAGGTCGTCGACGCTGGTGGGCTTCAGCTCCAGGACGGCGCGGCGCATGCCCGCGGACTCCAGCTGGAAGACGCCGAACGTCTCGCCCGCGCCAAGCATCTCGAACGTCTTAGGGTCGCCGTCGGGCAGGCGTTCGAGGTCGATGTCGACGCCGTGACGGCTGGCGATGAGCTCGACGGCGCGCTGAAGGATCGTCAGGTTGGCCAGGCCGAGCAGGTCCATCTTGATCAGGCCGATGGCGGCCACCTGCTCCATGGCGTATTGCGTCGTCGGCAACGCCTGAGCGTCGCCGCGCGCTGGGCGCGCTAGCGGCAGATGCTCGACCAGAGGGTCGCGGCTGATGACGACGCCGGCGGCGTGGGTGCTGGCGTTGCGGGCCACCCCCTCCAGGCGGCGCGCCTGATCGATGAGGTTTCTCACCTGGGAGTCGGACTCGTAGGCCATGCGCAGCTCGCCGTTCTCCTGAAGGGCGCGGTCTAGCGTCATGTGCAGCGCGTTCGGGATCAGGCGGGCAACGCGGTCGACGTCGGCGTAGCTCATGCCCAGGGCGCGGCCCACGTCCCGCACCGCGGCCTTCGCGCCCAGGGTGCCGAAGGTGATGATCTGCGCCACACGGTCGGCGCCGTAGCGGTTGGCGACGAAGCGCAGAACCTCGTCGCGGCGGTCCTCGGGAAAGTCGAAGTCGACGTCCGGCGCCTCCGGCCGCTCGACGTTGAGGAAGCGCTCGAAGACCAGGTTCGCCTTCAGGGGGTCGATGTCGGTGACGCCGAGGCAGTAGAGGATCAGGCTGGCGGCGGCGCTGCCGCGCACGCCCATGCGCATCCCCTGCTGCCGGGCGAACACGCCGATCTCCCGCACGATGTGGATGTAGTTGGTGAAGCCGGTCTCCCGCACGACTTCGAGCTCGTAGCGGAGGCGGTCCTCGGCTTCGGGGCCGGCGTCGGGCAGGCGGCGCCTGAGCCCTTCCCAGCAGAGCTTCTCCAGGTACTCGTGCGCCGTAACCCCCGGCGGCAGGTCGGGCTCCGGCAGATGCAGGCGGCCGAACTCCAGCTCCAGGTCGCACTGCTCCGCGACCAGCCAGGTGTTGTCGACGGCCTCCGGCAGGTCGGCGAAGGCCTCGCGCATCTCCGCCTCTGACCTCACGTGATAGGAAGGGTCGGACATCTTCATGCGCTTCTCCTCATGCACCGTGGCGTTAGTGCCGATGCAGAGGAGGATGTCGTGGCTGTCATGGTCGGCCCGGTCGAGGTAATGGGAGTCGTTAGTGGCGACCAGCGGAATGCCCAGTTCGCGCGAGAGGTCGACGATTGCCCGCTTCGCCTGGTGGAACTCGGGCAGGTCGTGGGCCTGGACCTCCAGGTAGTAACCGTCGAAGATGTCCCGGTACCAGCCGATGGTCTGCTTCGCGTCCTCGATGCGCCCTTCGAGGATGAGGCGGTGAAGCTCGCCGGAGGGACAGCCGGAGAGGACGATGATCCCCTCCGAGTGCTGCTCCAGGAGCTCGCGATCCATACGCGGCCGGTAGTAGTAGCCCTCTAGGTGGGAGGCGGTGACCAGCTTGAGGAGGTTGCGATAGCCGGTCTTGTTCCGCGCCAGCATCGTGAGGTGGTAGGGCTGGTTGTCGCCCGCCTCGCGGGAGAAGCGTGAGCCGGGAGCGACGTAGGCTTCGACGCCGATGATCGGTTTGATGCCGCGCGCCCGCGCCTCGCGGTAGAAGTCGATGGCGCCGTAAAGGGCGCCGTGGTCCGTGAGCGCGACGGCCTCCTGGCCGAGCTCCTGCACGCGCTCCATGAGCGGGGGAATGCGCGTCAGACCATCGAGAAGCGAGTATTCGGTGTGAAGGTGAAGATGAGTAAACATTTTCAGGCGGGGCTAGGGCGATTATAGTCCGCCGACTGGGGTTTCACCGCTGAGCTTATGTTATCGTGAGTCTGGTTTTCGCAAATTCCGATGGCGGCTCTACATTCGCCCCGACTGCGCGCGCTGGTCCTCTGGGCCGCCCGCCTGGTCATCGTTGCCTACGTCTTTCAGGTTGCCGCCTTTGACCACTGGCACACGGATATCGGCGACGTAGTGGGCATCGAGAACAGCCAGGAACACGCGCTCCACTGCCACGGCAACGCTGGAGGCTGCTCCGACACAGTGTCGGCGGCGACTTCGCTGCCGGCGGGCTCCTACGTGCCAGCCTCGCCGCCGGTCGTCTCGGCTGCCGCGGCGGTCGACCAATCCAGGCCGAAGACGGTTTCAATCGAAGCGCCCGCGACACCTCCTCGTTCGGTCTGAGCGTGAGCGGCCCCCTTCTTGTCTTTCCTTCAGGCGGGGGCCAACGGACCGACCACATCAGACAACAGGAGGTGGATTTTGCCCAGGAGATCGCTTCTCTTTGGCGCCGTCCTCATTGCCGCCGCGTTTCTCGTGCTCGCGACGCTGCAGGCTTCGGCGCATTCCCGACCCGTTCGCTTCGATCCGGCGCCCGGGGCCATCCTCGAAACTGCCCCGGCCAGCGTCACCGGCTGGTTCACGGCGGAGCTTCGCCGCGACCCGAATTGGACGTTCATCCACGTGACGGACGCCCAAGGCAACCGGGTGGACACCGGCGACGCCACCATCAGCGCCGACCGTCTGCAGATGAGAGTAGACCTGCGGCCCGGGCTGCCGCCGGGCCGGTATCTGGTGACGTGGCGCACCTTCGACGACGCCGACGGCGCCATCTTCGGCGACTGCTATGTCTTCTTCGTCGGCAGGGAGGCGGCGGATGCCGCCATCGCGGCGAAGGCGCGCCTGGACGGCGGCCGCGACTGTCAGCGTATCG
>DATMBD010000113.1:0-7303 GCA_035559355.1 Dehalococcoidia bacterium | reverse complement strand
GGTCTCGACGACGCTTATCGTGGTTGTCTCTCTCGTCTCGATGATGATCTATCCAGTCAGCGCCGTGGCGATCGTTGGCCTGGCGTTCATCGTCATGGTGGTGACGGTTGCCGGCAGCTGGGTGATTTTTGCCGTCGCGCCACACGAGGTGAAGACGCATCGTCTCAGCCGACGGTCGGCGGAGCAGGCGCAGATGGAACTCCTGGGCGTGGTCTTGATCACGCTCACAGGACCGGCCTTCGTCTCAGCCTGGCTGCTCGCCGGTCTGGGCGTGGGCCTGCTCCTCGCGGCCTTCCTGCTCACGCCCGTCGCCTGGCTGGCCTGGCAGGACGACCGCAAAGTGGACGCACGCGACCGGGACCTGCCTGCCTTTCTGCGAGGTTTGGGCAGCGTCATGGGCGCCGTCGGCACGACCGTCGCGGAGGGGCTCAGCCGCCTCAATCGCCGTTCCCTGGGCGCCATGGAGCCGCACGTGCGCCGGCTCTACGTGCGCCTGGCAAACGACCTGCCGCCGGACTTGACCTGGGCGCGGCTGGCAGGGGAGACCGGCTCCGAGTTGGTTACGCGCTGCGTCCGCATCTTCCATGACGGCATCCGCCTCGGCGGGGACGCCGCCGCCGTCGGCAACCTGGCCTCGGCCTTCGGCCAGAAAGTAGCGCTGCTGCGCGCCTCCCGAGCCCTGGTTGCGAACTCATTCGCCTTCGTCGTCGTCCCCATGCACGCTGCGCTCCTTGGGATCATCCTCTTCGTGACGGAGGTGATATTGATCTTCGGCGCGAAAATCGGCGAAGTGCAGGCGGCGAACCTCGACAGCGAGGTCGTTCGCGAGGCGGGCGTGAGCAGCGCGATCGTGTTTGCCGCCCCGGACGCAGCCTTCATCCGCGGCCTGGTCACGATCTCCGTGCTTCTGCTGACGCTGGCGAACTCCTTCGCTCCCTACGCGGCGTCTGGGGGCCACAAGTACAAGTTCCTTATGTACGCGGTGGTCATGATGCTGCTCTCGGGCGCCGCCCTGATCGTCGTACCGGCGATCGTCCACGGCCTGTTCGAGTCCGTCGCCGGCACGACGACGACTCCCGGCCCGGCGCCCACGCCGGTCCCCTGAGGGTCCGGGTAGCCGTGAGGTCCGGCGCGCCGTCGTCTACGCGCCGGTCGAAGAGGGCCGGGGCGAAGCCGCTCTCCACGATGAGTGGAGAGGGCGTGGGGCAGCGGGCTAGGTCCGGTGCGGCTCGTCGCACCGAATGCCCCTCTAGGGGGACCAGGCAATCGGCGACTGGCCGTGCAGGTTGAAGGCGGCCACGCCGACGCGCCCGGGCCGGCAGGGTCCGAACGGTCCGTAGCTCGTGGTGTTCGCTTCGACATCGAGCGCGGGGGAGACGGTGCCCTCGCAGTCACGGAAGAGACGAAAGCCCGTCTCGTTCGGCGAGTTGTCCTGCCATGTGACGGTGACGCGGTTTAGCTCCCCCTCACCGGGAGGGACAGGCGTGTGCAGGTCAGGCAGTGGGCCGCTGATGCGGACATCGCTCGGCGGCGCCGGGACGAGGCCGGAAGGGGACGCTGTGGGAGAGGCGGGCGGCGCCGGAGTGCCGTCCGGCGGCAGCGCCCGGCCGGCGTTGGAGGCGCAAGCCGCGGCCAGGAAGAGGCCCGCGCTCAGGAAAGCCGCCTGGGCCTTGGGGGGAATGAGCACTGCCTCCAGGCTACCGCCGTGGAGGACTGCGAACAACGGGCCAGAGAGTCCTAGTGGCCCCAGGCGACGGACATGCCCCCATCGACCACCAGCGATGCGCCGGTGATGAACTTCGCCTCGTCCGAATGCAGGAAGAGGGCGGCGTAAGCGACGTCCCAGCCAGTGCCCATCTGCCGGCCGAGCGGAATGCGCTTGTTGCGCGCGGCTACGACCTCCTCGCGGGTCATGCCGCCGAGCCCGACGCGGTGCTCGATGGCCATGGGCGTGTTCATGAGGCCCGGGAGGATGACGTTGGCGCGGACGCCGTACTGGGCGTTGAAGGTTGCCAGGTTCTCGGTCAGGGCGATGACTCCTGCCTTCATGGTCTTGTAGCCGACGTAGGGGTACGGCTCCCTTACCGCCAGAGACGAGATGTTGACGATGGACCCGTGCGACTCCCTCAGCGCGGGCAGCGCGTGCTTGCACGCCAGCCACATGCCCTCCAGGTTCACCCTGAAGCTGCGCTCAAACGCCTCCGTCGTGAGCTCGTCCGCCGGCGCGTCGCCGAGGGCGATGCTGGCGCCGACGTTGTTGTGGAGGATGTCCAGGCGGCCGTGGCGCTCGAGGACGGCGGCTACCATGCGGCGCACGGACTCCTCGTCGGTCACGTCAGCCTCCACGGCGCTCGCCGTGTGGCCCTCCTTCTCGATGATTGCCACTGTCTCCTGCGCCCGTGCCAGTTCGCGGTCGGCGACCACCACCTTCGCCCCCTCGCGCGCCAGCACGATGCAAGTGGCGCGGCCGTTGCCGATCGTCTCTCCGGGCGTCTGGCCGCCGCCAACGACCAAAGCCACCTTGCCCTCAACCCGACCTGCCATGCTGCGACTCTCCCCTCGCTAGAATCTGTGCCACAGGAAAGCTCAAGCCGCCTCACCTATGCACTCTGTCCTCTGTCCTCTGCACTCTGTACTCTGCAGCGTGTACTCTGCAACTCTGCCCTGACGAGGAGGAAGCGCGTTGGCAATTCACGTTCTCGGGCAGCCCATCGGCCGCGTCGACGGCGTTCAGAAAGTCACCGGGGAGGCCCCCTACACGGCTGACTTGCCCCTCGAGGGCGCCCTGTGGGGCAAGGCGCTGCACAGCCCCTACGCCCACGCCCGCATCGTCCGCATCGACACCTCGGCGGCGCGAGAGCTGCCGGGCGTCTTCGCCGTGATCACCGGCGCCGACACTGGCAACGGCCTCTACGGCAGCAACCTCCGGGATCTGCCGATCCTGGCGCGCGACCGCGTTCGCTTCGTCGGCGAGCGCGTCGCCGCCGTCGCGGCGGTAGACGAGGACACGGCGCAGCAGGCGCTCGACCTCATCGAGGTCGAGTACGAGGAGCTGCCCGCCGTGTTCGACATCGAACAGGCGATGGCGCCGGACGCACCTATTCTCCACCCGGATTTCAACACTTACGCCGGCGTCACGCCCACGCCGGGCCCCGGTCCCTTCGGCGGCCTCAAGCCCCTGGAGAGGCCTTCCAACGTCTACACCAGCCGCCGCTCTGACCGCGGCGACCTCGAACGCGGCTTCGCCGAAGCCGATGTCGTCCTGGAGAACACGTACTTCACGCAGCGCCAGCACCAGGGCTACCTGGAGCCGCAGACCTGCGCCGTCAGGATCGACGAGACAGGACGCATCCACGTCTGGCTGGGGAGCAAGATGCCGCACGGCGCCAAGAACGGGCTGGCCAGCGCCATCGGCGTTAGCCCGGAGCAGATCGTCGTCCATCACGCCTTCATCGGCGGCGACTTCGGCGGCAAGGGCGGCACGATCCTCCTCCCGATCTGTTACTACCTCGCGAAGGCCGCAGGCCGGCCGGTGCGCATGGTCCAGGACTACATCGAAGAGCTGATGGCGGGTAACCCGCGCCACGCGACCATGGTGCGCCTGCGCTCCGGCGTGAAAAAGGACGGGACGATGACGGCGCACCACGTGCAGTTCTACGTAAACTGCGGCGCCTATGCGGCCTTCAAGCCGGGCGGCATCATCTTCGGGCCGGAGCAGTCGGCGGGGCCCTACCGCGTGCCGAACACCCGCATCGAGGCTGCCCACGTCTACACGAACACGATCCCCGGCGGCTACATGCGCGGCCCCGGCGAATCGCAAGCGGTCTTCGCCCTCGAATCACACATCGACGAGCTGGCGCGGGCGATCGGCATGGACCCGGCCGAGTTCCGCATGAAGAACCTCGTCGGCGAGGGGGACGAGACGGCCTTCGGGGTCGTCTTCGAGCGCGTCCGCGGCCGCGAGACCCTCCAGGCGGCGGTAGAAGCCTCCGGCCTCCGCGGGCCGAAGCCCGCGCCCTCGGCGCCGGGCAGGTACGTCGGCCGCGGCATCGCCCTCGGCGAGCGGCCTCCCGGCGGGGGCATCGGCACGGCCGCGATCACGTTCCAGCCGGACGGGACCGTGGTGGTTGGCACGCCGATCTTCGACCAGGGCTCCGGCACCTACACGCTCATCGTCCAGGTGGTAGCCGAAGAGCTGGGACTGCCGCTGGACCGCATCCGGCTGGAGGTCTGGGACACGGACGCCGTGCGCTTCGACTCCGGCGTCGCCGGCAGCTGGGCGGCGCGGGTCAACACCGGCGCCGTGCACGACGCGGTCGAGAACGCGAAGCAGGAACTGCTGCGCTGGACGGCCCAGCGTCTGGAATGGCCGCTCGACAGCCTGGTCCTCGACGGCGACGAGGTGCGCAGCACGGCGCTGAACGAAAGCGTCGCCTGGCGGGACCTCCTGGCCGAAGCCGGCGAGTCCGTGCGCGGCCAGGCAACCCACCTGGCGGGACTGGGAGAGCTGTCCCACGTGACGTCGTTCTGCGTCCAGGTGGCGGAGGTGGAGGTAGACTCCGAGACGGGCGAGGTGAAGCTCCTGCGCCTGACGACGGCGCACGACGTGGGCCGCATCGTCAACCCCATCGGCCATCAGGGCCAGATCAACGGCGGCATCGTCACGGGCATCGGCTACGCGCTCATGGAGGAGATGCGGGTGGAGGACGGGCGCGTGACCAACCTCTCGCTCGGCGACTACAAGCTGCCGACGGCGCGCGACCTGCCGGAACTGCGCACCGTGCTCGTCGAGACCGACCACGGCGTCGGGCCCTACGCGATCAAGGCGATCGGCGAGGTGCCAACGACGCCCGTAGCGCCGGCGATCGCCAACGCCGTGTTCGACGCCTGCGGCGTGCGCATACGCGAGCTGCCGATCACGGCGGAGAAGGTCTATCGGGCGCTGCGGAAGCGCTGACCGGCGATTCCCCTACGGCCCAGCCGCGACGCCCAGCTGCTGCATCATGGCGGCAACGTCCAAGACGCCCCAGTGCTCCACGGCCTTCTCGTCCCGCACACGGACGATGTCAATCCCCTCGACGTTGACCTGCTTGTTCGTGGCTGGGATTCCCATGAACTCGCGGCGGTGCGTGCCGCTCATTGTGATCCGGACGACGACCTTGTCGCCCTCGGCCAGGGTGTCTTGCACGTTCACGCGAAAGTCGGGGAACGCGGAGCGCATCATCTCGAAGAACTGGCGCACCCCGGCTTTGTCGGGCGGGATGCCGGGAAACTCCTCGTGGTCGATGAAGTCCTCGGCGACGTGCGTGTCCACCACGCTCAGATCGCCGCGGTTGATGCCGTCGTAGAACTCCAGGGCTAGCGTCTTGAGGTCTTTGGCCATGATGCGCTCCTTCCAATGTCTAGCGGACGGCTTCGCGGCCATGCGGGCGCCTTGCCGTTTACCCGTTTGCTCTTTGCCAGCTTGCCCTCACATCGTCGTGGGCAGGACGCCGGGGACGAAAACGGCGATGGCGCCGTAGACGATCTGCGCCGCGGCCGCGGCCTTTGCGACCTTGCCTCCGGCCGGCAGGGACTTTTCGGCGAAGATCAGCGCCGTTATCGCGGCCATGGCAGCGATGTTCATCATCCCCAGCGGAAAAAGGATCGCGAATAGGAGCCAGCAGCAGCCGAGGCAGTAGACAGCGTGCTCCAGCCCCATGCGCACGGCTCCGGCGCTGCCATCGCGCCAGGAGCCGAGGATGAACGCCATGGGCGAGCGGCATTTCCCCAGGCAAGTGCTCTTCAGGGGCGAGAGCTGATAAACGCCGGCGAGCGCGATCACCGCCCCGCCAATTCGCCCCGCGTTGTCCATCAGCCACATCGAGTCTTCCGCCAGAGAGTCGCCGAGGACAGCGGCGAGGTATGCCAGCAAGCCCGTGGCCGACCAGAGGGCGATGTAGGAGCCGACGAACAGCCAGGTGGGCACGAAGGGCCGGCCCTGGGCGCGACGGTTCGCCTGCACGCGCGCAAACGTGAGGATCATCGGCGCGGCTGTCGGGAACATGATCGCCACCATCATCGCGGCCCAGATGGCGATGAACAGGGGTGCGCCCATGCCCATCGTTAGGCCCATGCCCTCATCGTCCATCGTTTGCGACTGCCAGATGAGGACGGCCCAGGCGGCGGCCGCCAGGGCCAGCAGGACGGCGAGGATGACGTTTCGCTGGGTAGCTAGAGGGTATGCCTGGGCCGTCGTGGTCATTGCTTCCTCAACTTCCCTGCCGTCGCCTCGCGAGCGACGAGTCGGACGATTGTCGCTCGGCGCACCCGGCCGTAGGAACCCGAACCTGCGCGGTGAGGAGACCGCGTCGGGAGATCGGCCGGCACAGCTGCCGCCGAGCGCCGGCAGACGAAGCGGCCTCTAACGCCCTTCTAGGCGCTCCAATCGAAGTCGGCCTGCTCGGAGTGGCCGCCGCTCTGCCACGGACGCATGTCAGGGTCGTGCCAGGAAGAGCCCGAACCGCGTGCCAAGACGATGTCGTCGCGAAAGGCGGCGGCGCCGTGCAAGAGGCGGGTGTACTCGCCGGTGGCTCCTTTCAGAGGCTGCGAAACGAGTTCCCCGAAGCCTTCCACGCGGATTCGCGTGGTCTCGCCTTCCTCGCTGACGGAAATCGCTGCCTGCTTGCTGTCCAGCCATCTCGAGATCAGGGAGCCTACCGGTTCCCATACGCCGCCTTGCTTGCCCTGCAGCACGGGCTCGAATGCGGACCGCTGCTCCTGAGACACGCCGGCGTCCCAGTAAAGACGGCCTGTGCCGTCGCCACCCAAGAAGCCGCGTGGCCAGTCGCCGACCAGGACCACGCGCACGCCGGAGATGTCGGTGCCGTTGGCGTTGCCGCTCTGGACTTCGAAGGCGAGCGCGCCGGAGCACCAGCCTTGGTCGCCCTCCATCTCTCCGAGCTCACACGGGCAACTGACTTTGCAGCTGCAGGGGGCGTAATAGGTGCCTGTCATCCGCCAACTCATCTCGGCTGCCTCCATGGCTCGATCCTGCGGGGGCTCAGATTCTGCGCCTGTCCATCCCGCCTGTCAACTAGAAAATGGGACGCTCGGGGGATGCGGAGCTGGCCGAAACCGCGCTCCCGGCGCAGTGGCGGTCCCACGGTGTTGGCGGCTATGCGGGTAAATCTCCCCGCGGTACGGGGATCCCCGGGATGCCCCAGCGAATGCGGTTAATGGTGGTGGGGCCAGTAAAGTACAGGGTACTCCAGTCGTCGTCACCCCAGGCGAGGTTGACGGCTCGCGTGAGGATCGTGCCCAG
>DATMBD010000112.1:0-2173 GCA_035559355.1 Dehalococcoidia bacterium | reverse complement strand
TCGATCAGCAACCGCGACAGCCATGCCGGGCGCGGCTGGTCGACGCCGAGGACCAGTACGGCCTCGGTCTCGGGGGCGAGGGCCTCGGCGCCGCGTCGCAGCGACGTCGCGCGGCCTGCTTTGTAGGCCTCATTGACGACTACCCGGGCCTCGGGCGGGACGGCGCTTCGTATCTCCTCCGCCCGATGGCCGAGGACGACGACGACGTCCTCCACCCCAGCCTCGAAAAGCTGTCGCACCTGCCAGGCGACGAGCGTGGAGCCGTCCCACTCCAGAAGCTGCTTGGGACGCCCCATGCGCGTCGATTCCCCGGCGGCGAGGAGAATAGCGGCTATCGTCATTGTGCTAGCCCGGAGCGCGATCGAGCGCCTGGTTCGCGAGCGCGTCCGCGCGCCGATTCTCTCCCCTGGGAACGTGACGGAAGACTACTTCATCGAACTGGCGCCGCAGGGCCAGGACGCGGTTGTGCAAAGGAATGAGCCCCGGGTTCCTCACCCGGTAGCGGCCGATCGCCTGCCGAACCAGCAGCTCCGAGTCCATGCGCACCTCCACGCGCCGCGCTCCCAGCGCAAGGGCTGCCTCCAGCCCGGCGATTAGCCCTCTGTATTCGGCGACGTTGTTCGTGGCCATCCCCAGGCGCTCGGAGATCTCGTGTCGGACAGTTCCCGTAGGGTCGATGACCACGGCGCCGAAGGAGGCTGGGCCGGGATTACCGCGAGACGCGCCGTCCGTGTAAACGATCCAGGTCTCGTTTGCGGGCGCCGTCACGGGCGGAAGGTGATCCGCGCCCCGTCTTCGCTGACTCTTATGGTGTCGATGAGTTCGCGCAGCAGGGACTGCTTGTCTTCGAACGGGAGCGCCTCCCAGTCCCCCACCAGGAGTTTGAGGGCTGCGTCCCGCGTCCGCCGGCGTTCGGACACGCTGGCATAGTGCTCCGCACGCCACTCGGCGTCGCGGAGCTCTTCTTCCAACCTCAGCCGCTCCTCGGCAAGTTCGAGCCCATGCGAGCGCAGGCGCTCTCGCCGGGCTGGATCTCTCGCGGCAGCTTCGAGTTCCCGGCCCAGCCGCTTGTCCACTTGGTGCAGGCGCTCCCTTAGCCGGCGGCACTCTGCTTGCCAGTGCTGGATCACGGCTTCGTCGTTGCCGGCCGTAGCCAGCATCTTCGGGTCGATTTCGCTGAGTTGCTGTCGGACGGCCTCTTCCAGGTCTTCGGCCCGCTGGGTGTTGTAGCTGCACGTCCCCTGGTTGGTGCGGGACTCGCACTGGTAGTAGCGATAAGAGGCGACCTGCTCCGTGCCGTCCGTGCGGCGGGTCCAGGACTGACGACGGCTGACTCCGATCATGCGGTTTCCGCAGGTGCCGCAGACGAGAAGCCCGGACAGGAGAAAGCGGCGCACCGTCCGAGGCGAGAAATTCGTGCGGCGGTCGCTGAGGCGTTCCTGTGCTCGGCGAAAGTCGTCCGGCGAAATCAGGGCCGGGTGCGTGCCCGGCACCCTCACCCCCAGCCGCTGATACGTGCCGAGGTAGACGCGATTGCGGAGGATGTCCCGGATGCTGACCATGCTCCAGGGGCGGTTCCGCCGCGTGCGCAATCCTTCTTCGTTCAGCCTGCGAGCGATGAGGCGAATGCCGAGACCTTCCTCGAGGTAGAGCTTGAAAATGTAGCGGACCACCACGGCTTCTTCTTGGACCACTTCCAGGCGGTTTCGCGCTCCCACCTTGTAGCCGTAGGGCGGCCGCCCCAGGACTTCGCCACGGACCGCTTTGCGTTTGAGGGCGTCTTTGACTTTCTCGCGCAGTTCCTCGCCCCGCGACGTAGCCCAGGTATTGAGGACCGCCTGCAGGGCGTCGCCGTTGGAGTAGGACCGGTCCATGAACAGGACCTGGGCGCCCAAGCGTTCGAGTTGCAGGCAGCGGGCTGCGGCCAGCACAGCGTCATCAGCGAGCGTAGCGGGCGAGGGCGAGACGACGACGACGAACCCCTTCTCCGGTCGCTTCAGGAATTCGACCATCTGGGCGAAGGCCGTCCCGCGCGCCCCTCGGCCTTCCTCGGCGAACGTGGTCGCTACTTCGAATCCGGAGGCTTCGCAGAAATCGAGGAAGCGACGGTTCTGACGGGCGATGCTCTCCGGACGACCGTTTTCGGCGCCGGCGGCTTGCTCGCGAAAGTAGC
>DATMBD010000111.1:0-6440 GCA_035559355.1 Dehalococcoidia bacterium | reverse complement strand
AAAGGCTCATGCTGGCAGGTCAAGAGAAAGGAGACGATATCTTTGGACCGCGGCGTCTCTTCGGGAAAGCCGGGGAAGCCTGGAAATGGCAGAAATTCGTCGACCAGCCTGCCGAAGCGGGCGGCAAATTCCTGCGCCCAGGGCAGGCCGATGAGGGTAATCTCCGCGTCAGGGTAAGCGGAGCGAAGGCTGCGCAGAGCAGGCACGGCGCAAAGCAGGTCTCCTAGATGCAAAGCCCTCAGGACGGCGATCCGGCCAGACGAAGCTGCGGAAAGCATGGCGGGATTCTAGAAACCACGCGATAACAGGAGGATGCGCCGAGACAGAACGATGACTAAAGAAGCGCTTGCAGCTTCTTCTTATGTAAGGCTTTAGGTTTTTGAAATCGCCGCTGGACTCGAAGCTGTCTGCGCGCGCGATTTAAGCCGCAATTTGAATCTAGAACAAGCTCGATAGGTCGCCTACGCCGCAACGTAGACGCTTCCGTAATTCTGGGACAACCGACATTATCTTCCTGAAATCTTGCACGCCGTTTAATGAGAACGGCCCCCGCGTCTTAGCAGCACTGGCACCGAATGAAAATCTTGCAGTTGGCCCCTGTATGGGAGACCGTGCCCCCTCCTGGCTACGGTGGCACGGAGACGGTTGTGTACGCGCTGACGGAAGAACTGGTGCGGCGCGGCCACGACGTCCGCCTCTGCGCTTCCGGCGACTCGGTCACCACGGCGGAGTTGTTCTCGGTTGTGCCCAGGAGCCTGCGTCTCGCGGGGCTTACTGAGCGCGCGGCGCAATACGCGGCTGTGCACGCCGCCCGTTCTCTCGCTGACGCAGGCGACTTCGACATCGTCCACTACCACAACGGGCCGCCGCTGGACTTCGCCATGGCGATGAACGCCATCCTGCCTGTGCCCATGCTCACGACGGTCCACAACCTGCCTGACTTGGACAATCAATTCATATGGCAGTCGTATGAGGGCTGGTACAACACGATTAGCCAGCGCCAGACTCAGATCATGCCTGTCCTGCCCCGGGCAAGGCATGCGGGCGTCGTCTATAACGCTATCGACGTGGAGAGCTTCCCCTTCCGGACGGAGAAATCCGACTACGTTCTGTTCATCGGGCGCTTCAGCGCCGAGAAGGCGCCACACCTGGCGGTGGAGGCGGCGCGGAAGGCGGGCCGGCGCATCGTCCTGGCGGGCAAGGCCGGGGTCGCGGAGGAGCGCGAGTACTTCGAGACGAAGCTGGCGCCGCTTCTGGGCCTGCCCGGCGTGGAGTACGTGGGCGAGGCCGATGCCGCGTGCAAGCGGGAGCTGTTCGCCGGCGCCCAGGCGCTCCTGTTGCCGATCCTGTGGGAGGAGCCCTTCGGCTTGGTAATGGTGGAGGCGATGGCATGCGGCACGCCCGTCATCGCTTTTCGCCGCGGCGCCGCTCCGGAGATTGTCCGAGACGGCGAGACCGGCTTCCTGGTCGACGACCTCGGAGGGATGGTCGAGGCTCTGGACAAACTCGAGGCTATCGATCATTATCGTTGCCGCGCTCTGGTCGAAGAGCGGTTCAGCCCCGCCACGCTTGCTGACGCTTATCTCTCGATCTACCGGATGATTCTGGGAATCGAGGAGAGGAAGCTTGACCGTGTCGCCGTTTGAAGCCTTGGAGCCGAGTGGACAGATTGCCATCCTCTCGAGCCGGCTCCGGGAACTCGGCTACGACTGCGTCACCCTCCATCTGAGCGATGGCGAGCTTTTTCTCGACGGCTTCGTGCCGAGCTATCAAGCGAAGCGGGAAGTGGAAGCCCAGGCGTGCTTGGCAGGGTTTCTGCCGCGGAACCGGCTTCGCATTGCCCCCGGTTCGATACATTCGCCGCCGCCGGTGTTGCCAGAAGTAGTACGGGAGACGACAGCCTAGCAAACAAAATAGAATATGGCTTGTCCATGACCTCGGAGCCCAGGAGAGGCCGCAGGCGGTTCAAGGCACGGGAATGGGAGCAGGCTCCCGATGTTTATGGACTCGTTGAAGATATCAGCGACGCACTGGTCTGCCGTGAGCAAGACCAGTTTCTTCTCACTGACCCGGACGGCAACATCCTGCCCGACAATCGGCGCGGGCTGGGCCTCTACACACGGGACGCCCGGCACCTCAGCGTCTACACGCTGCTCGTCGACGGCAAGAAGCCCCTGGTCCTACTCTCCACCGCCGATTCCGGTTTCAGCCAGGAGCAGGTAATCGGCAACTACCGCATGGTCTGCGACGGCAACGCCGTCGGCCGCGCCACGGTGGAGATCATTCGCCGCCGGGTTCTGGATCGCGATCTCGAAGAGCGGCTCCAGATAACCAACTACAACGACTTTCCGGTCTCGTTCCCGATCAACTACCTCTTCGAAGCAGACTTCGCGGATATCTTCGAGGTGCGGGGTCACACGCGACAGCACCCCGGCAACCATGGCCGCCCGGAAATCGGTGAGCGGTCCATCCTCTACCGCTACCTGGGTGCGGATGGCATCTGGAGGCGGACCCTCATCATCTTCGACGAACCGCCTGTCGAGCTTTCCGCGGACGCGGCGAAGTTCGAAATCAAGCTCGGCGCTCGCGAGTCGCGCGAGATGGGCCTGCGCGTGATCACGGCCTGGGAGGAAGAGGAGCGGCCGCGGTACGATAGCTTCGTCCGCCTTCGCGAGGACTATGCCCATTGGCGCAGCCAGTTCGCGACCCTGCACACGGACAACGAACTCTTCAACCAGGTGGTGAACCGGTCGATCAACGAACTGCGCATGCTGTGGACGGAGGACCATGGAGGCGAGGGGTACTTCGCCGCCGGGGTTCCCTGGTTCGCGACGCTCTTCGGGCGCGACAGCATCATCACCGCCCTCCAAACGCTGGCGTTGCGTCCCGAGCTTGCCCGCAAGTGCCTTCACCTCCTCGCGCGGCGGCAGGCCCGTTCCTACGACCCGTTCAGCGTTCAGGAGCCGGGCAAAATCCTGCACGAGATGCGGCAGAGTGAGCTCTCCGCCATCAAGGAACTTCCCTATACGTGCTACTACGGGAGCGTCGATTCGACGCCTCTGTTTCTCGTCCTCGCGGCCGAGTACTACCACTGGACCGGGGACGACGCCACCCTCCTGCAGCTGCTGCCGGCAATCAAGGATGCTATCCACTGGATCCGCGAGTTTGGCCGTCCCAAGGGTGACGTCTACCTGCGCTACAACGTCGACGCCGCCATTGGCCTCCGGAATCAGGGCTGGAAGGACTCCGAAGAGGCGATCATGCACGCGGACGGCAGCCTCTGCGACGGCCCCATCGCCCTCGCGGAGGTGCAGGGATACGTGTATCGGGCCTGGACTTCGCTCGCGCCCCTTCTCGAGAATTTCGGGGAGGAGTCGCTGGCGCGCACGCTCACGCGCGAGGCGTGGGATCTGAAGGAGGCGTTCAATCGTGATTTCTGGTTGGGCGACCTAAAGCGTGTGGCCATGGCCCTCGACGGCGAAAACCGGCCATCGACAGTAATGTCCTCGAATGCAGGGCAAGTGCTCTGGAGCGGCCTCTTGGATAAGGACCGCGCAGAGGCAGTGCGGGAAGCGCTCTTCCAGAACGATATGTTCAGCGGCTGGGGAATCAGGACGCTTTCGCGGGACTGCGCCGCCTACTACCCGCTGGGCTATCACTTGGGTACCGTCTGGCCGCACGACAACGCCATCATCGCCCACGGCCTCAAGCGCTACGGCTTCGAACCGGAAGTAGAAGAGTTGATGACCGCCCTCTTCGACGCGGCCCAACACTTCCCGACGCGCAGCTTGCCGGAGCTTTTCGGCGGTCAGTCGCGGGCGGACTACCGACCGCCGGTGCCTTATCCGGTCGCCTGCCGGCCTCAGGCCTGGGCGGCGGGCGCCATCCTTCATCTCCTGGTCGCGGCCCTTGGGCTGCGGGCGGACGCCCCCAACGGGCGGCTTTACGTCGTACGCCCGCGGCTCCCTTTCTGGCTGGGACGTGTCGATATCGATGGCTTGAAGGTCGGCGAACGTAAGGCAACCCTGCACTTCGCCAACCAGCATGGCCAGACCGTCGTTACAGCCCGCGCCGATGAAGGCCTGGAGGTGATCACGACCTCCAACCTCTACTCTTAGGCGAGACTGAAGGCAGGAAAGGGCGATTATTTCGCCCCTGCAGACCCGTCGGTGGAGGAGGTGCTGGACAGCGTGTAGCGACTCCCGATGGCGTCGATGAGGATGTCTCGGCTCCGCTTGGGAGGAAGCTGGCGCTTTTCGAGGCCCTCGGCCGTCTTCGCGAGTTCCTCGTCCTTGACCACGTCTCGCAGCCAGGCCGTATAGTCCCCGCGCCGAAGGTGATAAGTCCACGTCTCGTCATCCACGCCCTCGGCTAGTTGGGTGAAGAGCACCAGATTCTGGGCGCGGAGATTCAGCCGCCCCTTCGGGCCGCGGAAATAGAAGCTCTGGTCCGGACCTACGTCCCCCTGAGCGTATTTGCGGCGGTGGCGGCGATGCATGAGGCGCGTGGGCGGCACGGTGAACCGCTGCACGCCGGCTCCCCGGCGCCAAGCAAGCGCATCCCCAACAGGGACCTTCCGTTTCGGCAGGGAGGGCTGCTTCTGCCCTGTGATCCGCGCGAACTCGATGAGGACATCCTGAGCGGCTTCACCCACGGCACACACGGTGGATGCGGCCTGGACCGCCTCCGGCATCATCGTGCCCGGCTCAACGGTGATGAAGAGCACGTTCCGCAACTGCGCGGGCCAGGCGATGGACTCCGGCCCCCTCGCGGCCGGCAGAATGTGATGGGCCTCATCGAGGACCAGCCAGTGCGGCCGGCCGGAGGTCGCGCGCATCTCGACGAGGCTGGCGAGGATGGTGCTGAAGAACTGGGGCCTATCAGCGAGGGGAACGCCGAGGAGGCTGACCGCGAGGTTGGCCGTGGGATCCTTGAGGATCTGCAGGATCTCATCCAGCTTGGGAACGCTGTGGCGGTCTCCCAGGACAACCCCCTCCTCGAACTCCTCGTAGTCGCCTTCCGGGTCGATGATGCAGAGCTGATAACCACGCTCGATGAGGCGTTCGACGAAGCCCTTCGCTAACGTCGATTTGCCGCTCCCGGAAGCGCCGGCGAAAAGCACGTTCTCGCCGTATGCCGGCAGCGTCACGGGCCTGCCGCGCGTGTCCTGGCCGATCGGGAGGAAGTGACGCTCGAGCCGCCGGCTCAGGTTCGAAAGGTCGTCCTCCAGAAGAGCGTCGATGAGCTGGCGCACGCCCAGTCCATGGTCCCCCCTCGTCACGAAATCAACCTGTTCCTTCACCGCTGGAACGGCGTTTTCGACGGCGGCGGAGAACTCGCAAGCCCGCAGGAACGCTTGGTCGTTTTCGGCATCGCCGATCCCGACCAGATTTCTCGGCGAGAGCTCCAGCCGCTGCAGGGCCTGCGCCAGTCCGCTGGCCTTGTTCGTACCCGAAGGAAGAACCATGACGGCGCCCTTGTTGAAGATGACCTGCAACTCCAGGCCAATGTCGCGAATCGCATCCAACACGGCCTTCTCGTTCGGCTCCCACGTGGAGACGATGCCCTCTCCCACGGCCAGAGGCCTCACGCCGCGTCGTTGAAGTTCCGCCACGAAGCGCTCGTCGATGGGGGGTGAGAGCAACGTCTTCTCGTTGCGGGCCGGCTCGAAGAGCAGGGCGCCGTTCTCTGCCACGACGAAATCGAACAAATCCAGCCGGTCAAACGCTTGCCGAAGGTCGTCCAGCTGCCGTCCGGTGACCAGCAAGAGCCGCCTGCCCGTGCGGCGCACGCTCTCCAGCGCGGCGCGCGTCGGGTCGTCGACTCTCCCATCGAGAGCGATCGTTCCGTCGAAATCCACAGCCAGAGCCATGTAGCGCATGATGACAGGAAGCAGGAGAGGCGCTCGCCTGCAGGCCGAGGGGATACTAGCTGAAACGAGGTGTCGCCAAGATCAAGCGACGCGGCGTACGTCTTGCAGGGGGATGACTCCGGCGACGAGGCCGAATACCCGGGATTTGCCAGCCGGTTCTCAGTCTTCCAGCGTGGCCAGTCTCACGGCGTAACCCATCGTCGAGATGCCGGACAGGAGCAAGAGGATGCCGAACCAGGTCGCGGCCATCGACCTGTCGTCAAGGTAGCCGCCGCTGCCGGTCGAGGGCAGGAACTGGGCCGTCTGGACTTCCTGAACGAGAGGCGCGGAAGACGTGGTCTGGACCTCCTGGACAGGGCCGGTCTGGGCAGGAGGGGCTGTCGCCGTCGGGGTTCCGGTAGGTGGCGGAGTGCCTGTCGGCGTGGAAGTGCCGCCGGGTGCAGTGGGAGTCTGCGTGGCCGTCGGTGAGGGAGTGCTGGTCGTCCCGGGCGACGTGGCTGAAGGCGTCGGCGTGCTGGGAGTGGCGGTCGGCGTTGAGGTGGCGGTCGGCGTTGTTGGGGTGGCGGTC
>DATMBD010000110.1:0-2750 GCA_035559355.1 Dehalococcoidia bacterium | reverse complement strand
GTTCCCTTTCGATAGGCGCTCCATGGCGCAGGCGGCAGCGATCCTGGGCCTGGCGCTGGCAATGTTCGTAGCGCTCTTCCCCGTCTCATCGAGCCGGCTGAGCATCCGTGAGGGCGAAGTGGCCACCCGCACGATCCGGGCACCGCGCGACATCTCGTTCGTCAGCCAGACACTGACCAAGCAGCGCCAGGACGAAGCGGCAGACGCCGTGGCGGAAAGCCTGATCTTCGATCCCTCCGTGGCTAACGTTCAGCAGACCAAGCTCAACGAGACCCTGCGCCGCATCCGCGACATCATCGAGCGGGAGGCCTCGCCCGTCGCGCGCAAGTCGGCCCTGGAGCGGATACCGGACCTGGAGCTTTCGCCGGGCAGCCTCGACCTCCTGAGCGGCATCGGCCCTGGAGAGCTCACGGCCATCGAACTGGAGGCACGGCGCTCCCTGGGAGCGATCCTCGCGCAGTCGCTGCGGCCGGAGGATGTCGCTAGCGTCCGGGAGCGGACCTCGACGTACGTCGACCGCGCCTTCAATCGCGACATGAGCACCCTGATCGGCGAGCTCGTGCGGCCCTTCGTCGTCACCAACCAGGTAGTAGACGAGGTAGCGACGGAAGCTGCGCGGCGAGCCGCGCGGGCAAGCGTTCCGCCAGCGCAGGTGTCCTTCGCCGAGAGTCAGATTATCGTCGAGCAAGGAGCCCCGATTACGCCCGAGGCCCGCGAGGCTTTGCGACAGGCCGGGGTTCTCCAGAGCGGCTGGAGCCTGGACCGCATCGCCGCCACGGGGTTGATGGCGGCCGCCGCCACCTTGGGGCTGACGGCCGGCCTGCGCGCCTTCAGGCCCCAGGTGACCCTCCGAGAGCTGCTCGCCATCGGCCTCGCTATCGGGGTGCCAGTGTTCGTTCTGAAGCTGTACCTCCCCTTCGTCTTTCCGGACGAGGACCGGCATTTCCTCGGCTACCTGATGCCCGTCGCCGCGGCGTCCATGGTCCTGGCCGGGTTCGTCGGGCTGGAGTTAGCCTTGCTGGCCGCGACCCTCGTGGCCCTGCTGGTGGCCTTCAGCGCCGTGCTTCTGCTGGACGTGACGGTGGTGGGCGTAGCCGGATCCCTGGACGTTGCCCGCCTGGCCCTCACCTGCGCCGCCGGCGGCTTCGCCGGCGTCTTTGCCGTCCGCAACGCTGAACGGCTGTCTCGGTTCCTGTTCGGCGGCCTCTTCGTTGCGCTCGGCGTGTTCGCCATACTCATCGCCACCTGGCTGGTCGACCCCGGCGCCGGCCTCCGCGATGTCCCTTGGATCTTCGTCTCGTCGCTGTCCAATGGCGGCCTCAGCGCCTTCCTCGGAGCTGGAATCTACGTCACGCTCGGCTCGTTCTTCGGAGTGACCACGCGCCTTCACCTTCTGGAGATGTCTCAGCTGAGCCAGCCTTTGCTCCTTCGGCTCCAGGACGAAGCCCCGTCCACCTTCCAGCACAGCGTCATCGTCGCCAACCTGGCCGAAAAGGGCGCTCTTACCATCGGCGCCGATGCGCTCCTCACGCGGGTGGGCTGCTACTACCACGACATCGGCAAGCTGGCCCGCCCCGGCTTTTTCATCGAAAACCAGCTGGGGGGCGACAACCCCCACGACGCGCTCGACCCGGCCGACAGCGCCCGCATCATCTGCGACCACGTCACGGACGGCTTGAATCTCGCGCGCCAGTACAAGCTGCCGGCCAAGGTTGCCCAGTTCATACCTGAGCACCACGGCACCCGTCTGGTCACGTACTTCTACCGGCGCGCCGTCGAAGAGGGGTTGGATGCCGACCCCGAGGCCTTCCGCTACCCCGGCCCGAAGCCGCAATCACGCGAGACGGCTATCGCCATGCTGGCCGATTCGTGCGAAGCGGCCGTTCGCGCTTCCGGCGACCATTCACCCGAGACGATCGACGCCATCGTCGACGAGGTGTTCAGCGAGCGCCTCAGCGAGGGCCAGCTGGACGAATCCAACCTGACCCTCAACAACATCCGCGCCCTGGCCCACTCCTTCAAGTCCACGTTGCGCGCCGTCTATCATCCCCGAGTGGAGTATCCGGCGCCCACAGAGGCCGAGATGCTCCTCCGACGTCTGCCCTTCCGCCGTCTCACACAGCCAACCTCGGAGAACAACTGATGCGCTTCGCCGTCCTCGTCTTCCCCGGCACCTGGAGCGACCGCGACTGCCACCACGTCCTCAAGAACGTCCTCCGCCAGGACGCGGACCTCGTCTGGCACCGTGAGACCGACCTCTCCGGCTACGACGCAATCGTAATTCCGGGCGGTTTCTCCTACGGCGACTATCTCCGCTGCGGCGCCATCGCCCGGTTCTCGCCGGTAATGGAGGCCGTGAGACGAGAGGCAGACAACGGGAAGCTCGTCTTCGGCAGCTGCAACGGCTTTCAGATCCTTTGCGAGGCCGGCCTCTTGCCCGGCGCCCTCATGCGCAACGCCGGCATGCAGTTCCGCTGTCAGCCCCAGCATCTTCGCGTCGAGACCGCTAACACGCCCTTCACCAACGCCGCCAGGCCTGGGCAGGTGGTCCAGATGCCGATCTCCCACGGAGAAGGCAACTACTACGTCGATGCCGACACCCTGGCGCGGCTGGAAGCCGAGGACCGCATCGTCTTCCGCTATTGCGATGCGGAGGGCAACGTCACGCCGGAGGCCAATCCCAACGGATCGCTGGGGAACATTGCCGGCGTCCTCAGCGAGGGCCGGAACATTCTGGGCATGATGCCCCA
>DATMBD010000109.1:0-3792 GCA_035559355.1 Dehalococcoidia bacterium | reverse complement strand
CTCGCTTAGGTACGTGCGGACGGTGGACCCGAGGGCGGTGTAGTAGGCGACATAGTCGGCGTCTTTCGCGAAGTCGGCACCGGCCCGGTCGAGCACGGCTCGCGCCCGATCCTCGGGTCCGGCGGCAAACACCGGCAGAGGTTCCGGCAGGGCCGCCGCGCGGCGACGCCTGCGAGCGCGGCGGCGCCACCACAGGAGCGCAGCCGCGCCAGCCAAGGCCAGGCCAGCCGCGGCGGCATACGGGGCCCATGCCGAGCCGCCGCCGGCGAGCTCGGCCTGGGGCTTGAGGCCCTTGGGCTCCAAGTCCCCAGGCGGCAGCACGCTTTCGACTTCCAGGCGCGTAGCTTGCGTCTGCACCTCGCCTGTCTCGCCCGAAGGAGTGGCGTAACGGAGGACCAGGGGCGGCACCTCCACGACGCCGGGAACGAACGCCGCCAGCTCGAACGTCACAACGATGTCCTCCCTGCCGTCACCGGCCGGACGGGAGCGACTCCGAGGCGTGTCGACGACTTCGACCTCCACGGGCAAGGCGGCGCGCACGAGGGTCAACACCGTGCCTCGCTCGCCACGCACGCTGACCTCGTAGCGGACGCGGTCACCCACGGTGAGGCGGTCTGGCGCCTCGACGCGGACGCCCGTGACCTCCGGGGCCTCGGCCAGTGCAGCGCCGACCGGGACGAGCGCGAGGCTGAAAGCCGTAAGCGCGGCCACAAGGAAGCTTCTCACGCCGCGTGCCACCGGCGCCGGGCCCGCGCCTTGAAGAACGTCATCAGGGCCTGGATGTAGGAACGGTCCGTGCGCAGCGCCACCTCCTCGACGCCGAGCCCGGCTAGCCGCCGCCGCCGCTCTGCCGCGCGCTCCGCGGCTGCGGCGGCGTAGCGGGCGCGTTCGCGCTTGTCTTCCGTATCGACGAGGACGGTGGCTCCAGTCTCGGGATCGCGAAGGCTAATGAGGCCCACGCGCGGCAGCTCCAGCTCCCGCGGGTCCGTGAGGCTGATAGCGGTGATGTCGTGTTTCTGGGCGGCGAGCCTCAGGGCGGCCTCGTAACCCTGGGCGTGGAAGTCGGAGAGCACGAAGGCGACGCTGGGACGCTTGGTCAGCCGCATGAGGAGGTCGACGGCCACGCCGATGTCCGTGCCGGTACCTTCCGGCCGCAGATAGAGCAGCTCGCGGGCGATGCGGAGGACGTGCTGGAGGCCTTTCTTGGGCGGAAGGTGGAGCTCCACACGGTCGCTGAAGGCGATGAGGCCCGTCTTGTCGTTGTTGGCGTCGGCGGCGAAGGCGAGGAGCGTCGCGAGCTCCGTGGCCAGTTCTCGCTTGGTGACCGCTGTGGAGCTGAAGGCAGAGGAGGCGCTGATGTCCACGAGCAGGTAGAGGACGAGCTCGCGCTCCTCCACGAACTTTTTCACATAAGGTGTGCCCATGCGCGCCGTCACGTTCCAGTCGATGAAGCGGACGTCGTCGCCGGGGGCGTATTCGCGTACCTCGCTGAACTCGAGACCGCGCCCGCGGAAGACGCTATGGTATTCGCCGAGGAAGAGAAGTCGAACGAGGCGTCGCGCCCGAATCTGGAGGCGCCTGATACGGGCGAGCATCTCTTCTCGGCTTAGGCCGGTCGTGAGGTCAGTGTCAGCAGTCATGTCACCACCTGCCGCGGTGGACGACCTCCGCTTCCGACCTCCGCCCGCGTTTGGTCGAAAGCGAAGGTCGGTCGTCCGCCCGTGGATAGCCGACGGCCACCGTGCCCACGGGCGTGTACTCCTCCGGCACGCCGAAGGCGCGGCGGAAGGCCTCGACGTCGTAGACGCTGAAGAAGCAGGCGCCGAGGCCCTGGTCCACGGCGGAGAGAAGGGCGAGGAGCGCCGCCATGCCGGCATCGACGTGCCAGTAGGGTACGGGCCAGCGTCCTTCGTCCATGTCCGTCCAGCCCTTGTCGGGCTCGGCGTAACGCTTCAGGTAGGTGAGCTTGTGGCTGAGGATTACGACGAGCAAGGGCGCGTCAACGAGTTGGGGCCAGGCGAAGTCGCTGCGACGCGGCTCCGGTAGTTCAGCGTCCCAGTAACGGCCCGTCTCTTCCGGCCCTTCGAGGACGAGGAACTCGATACCCTGGGCGAAGCCGGCCGAGGGGCCGCGTCGGGCGTTATCGATGATCCTCTGCGCGGCGCCAGCGGGCAGGGGCTTCGCCTCGAAGCTGCGAACCATGCGGCGCTTGCGGACCACGTCCTGGAATTCCACCCCGATACCCCTCCCCACCAGAGTACAGAGTGCACAGTACAGAGTGCAGGCAGGACGGGCCGAAATCTCTACCCTCCGTACCATGAGTGCAGATTACCGAGTACAGGCAGGACGGACCGAAATCTCTGCCCTCCTACTCTGCACTGCTACGGCACGGCTACTCCCTGGAGGACGCGGTCGATGATGTCGTCCGGGGTGAGGTCTTCCGCCTCCGCTTCGTAGGTGATGATGACGCGATGCCGCAGGACGTCCTTGGCGACGGCCTTGACATCGTCCGGCGTCACGTAACCGCGGCCGTCGATGAACGCGTGCGCTTTCGAGGCCTGCGCGAGGTAGATCGTCGCCCGCGGCGAGGCCCCGAAGGCGATTAGCGGCGCCAGCGCCTCCATCCGGTACGTCTTGGGGTCGCGCGTGGCCAGAATCAGATGGACGATGTAGTCACGCAGCTTGTCGTTGAGGACCACTTCGTGGACGGCTTCGCGCGCTGCCAGCAGTTCGTCGACTTCAACCACCTGGTTGACGTCAGGCTGGGCGCCATTGACGTAGCGTTCCAGGATAAGGCGCTCCTCCTGGCGGGTGGGGTAGCCGACGACCGCCTTGAGCATGAAGCGGTCGAGCTGGGCCTCCGGCAGGGGGTATGTGCCCTCGGACTCGATGGGGTTCTGAGTGGCGAGGACCATGAACGGCTTCGGCAACGGGAAGGTCGTCCCGCCGATGCTCACCTGGCGCTCCTGCATTGCCTCCAGTAGGGCGGACTGGACCTTCGCCGGCGCGCGGTTGACCTCGTCCGCGAGGACGATGTTGGCGAAGATGGGGCCTTTGCGCGTGAGGAAGGCGCCCTCCTGCGGGTTGTAGATCTGGGTGCCGGTGACGTCGGCGGGCAGGAGGTCGGGCGTGAATGAGATGCGGACGAAGCTGGCGCCGATGGTCCGGGCGAGGGTGCTGACGGAGAGCGTCTTGGCCAGGCCGGGGACGCCTTCGATCAGGATGTGACCGTCGCAGAGGAGGGCAATGAGCAGGCGGTCGACCAGGTACTGCTGGCCGACGATGACGCGGCCGATCTCGGCGCGGACGCTATCGAGGAAGCGAGACTCCTGGCGGACGCGCGCGTTGATCGCCTCCATGTCTAACGCCAACGCCGCGCCTCCCCGCTCTGGGCTGATTATCGTTATGAAAAAGTATATACGAGCGCGTCCGCCCGCAGCGGGAGCGGGTCCCCGCGGCCCTCAGTCGCAGATGCCGTGGTCGCCTCCGATGCGGAATCGCAGGTAACGGCCGTCGGGCGACCAGGAGCCTTCATGGAGGTGTACGGCCGATCCGCCCGCGTCCACCTTCACCGAGAAAATCGTTTTCATTGCGTCCAGGTCGAAGAGCACCAGCGCCCGGTCCTGGACGCCGCTATCGTAGGCGACGATGGCCGCCGCCGGCGAAACGAGCGGCTCGAACTCGCCTTCGTCCGGCGTGTTCGTGATCGAGATGCGGCTCCCCGTCGCCACGTCGAGAAGCTCGATGTCCTGAGGCCGGCTTGCGCCGCCGCCGCCCGTGCAACGAAAGCCC
>DATMBD010000108.1:0-2182 GCA_035559355.1 Dehalococcoidia bacterium | reverse complement strand
ATGGCATAGGGCTGACCGTCGTAGCCGCCGAAGACGCCTTGGACCGTAAGGCCGGCTTCCTCGAGCAGGCCCCTTACTTCGCGGAGCGTGTAAAGCCGAAGGTGATGACCGCCCATCTCCCGCCGGGTGCCGTCAGGACTTATCGCCGTGAAGGTGACGTGGTTTCGGCTGGTCAGCGGGTCGAAGGAGCGCTCCTCCAGATAGACGGTGCCGTCCTCATCCCGGTGCCAGTCCTTCTCGTCGTAGTTGATCAGCGCCCACTCCCGATTGAGGAGGTCTAGAAGAAAGCGGCCGCCTGGCTTGAGGGCGCGGGCGACGGCTCGAAGGACGCGCGCGTCCTCGGCTTCGGTCTCCAGGTACCCGAAGGAGCTGAACATGTTGATGACGGCGTCGAAGCGGGCCTCGAAAGGGATCTCGCGCATGTCCGAGCGGACAGTCTCGACCTCGACGCCGGCCTTCGCGGCGGCGTCGGCGAGAAGGTCGAGGTATTGCTGGCTGAGGTCAAGGCCCGTGACCTTGCAGCCGCGACGAGCGAGGGGCACGGCGTGGCGGCCCTGGCCGCAGCAGAGGTCCAGGACTTCATCGCCGGCCCTGAGGGCGAGAGCGTCGAAGACGAAGGCGGCCTCCTCCTCCGCCCTTTCGGGCGAGAAGAGATAGCCATAGGCGGCGAGGTAGTCGCGGCCGAAGAAGGTCTCGTACCAGGGCCGGGCGTCCGGTGCGGTCATGGCCTTCGCGCTCCAGCCTAGCAGACCGCGGCTGGCCTATACTAATCAGGTCACACCTGAAGATTCCGCCCATGATGAAGTGCTAGAGCTGGCAGGTAGAGGCGCCATCGTAGCTGGGACGCGGCGGATCGGCGCCACCGTCGTCGAAAGGCTGGCTCGGGAAGGCGTTCGCCTGGCGATCTTCTACCGATCGTCGCGGGAGGCGGCCGAGAGCCAGGCAGAGTCGGCGCGCCTGCAGGCGGGCCAAGCGCTGGCGATCCAGGTCGACCTGACGGACGAGGCGGCTGTCGAGCGGGCCGTCGCCGAGGCGAAGCGGGAGCTGGGCGACCTCTCGTTCTGCGTGAACTGCGCCGGCGACTACCCGCGGACGCCGTACGACCGTCTCAATGCGGAGGCCTGGGAGCGAGGCATGGCGTCTGCCCGGGGGGCGTTCCTGCTGGCGTTGCATGCGTCGAGGGCGATGCTCGCCAACGCCGGCCCCACCCGCGGCCACATAGTGCTTTTCGGCGACTGGGCCGCCAACGAGACGCCATACCTGGACTACCTCCCGTATCTGACCGGCAAGGCGGCTGTGCACTTTCTCACTCGATGCTTGGCGCTGGAGCTGGCGCGATACGGAATCCTCGTGAACGCGATCTTGCCAGGGCCCACGGAGAAGCCGCCGGACTTGAGCGACGCCGGCTGGCAGTCGGCCATTGCTCAGGCGCCGTTGCACCGCGAATCTTCCGAGGACGAGATCGCGGAGCTGATCGTGACGCTGCTACGGCTGGAGACAATGACCGGGGAGAACATTCGCGTCGATTCAGGGCGCCACATAGCCGGCACGGCGGAGAGGAAGTCCGGGCAAGGGCTCTAGGCGCTCCAGGAGAGGCTAATGCAGCGCTTCAGTGTCACGAAGGTCATCGAGTTTTCGTACGGGCACCGGTTGCTGGAGCACGATGGGAAGTGCCGCTACCTTCACGGGCACAACGGCCTCCTCGAGATCGACATCGACGCGGATGCGCTGGACGAGATGGGCATGGTGGTCGACTTTGGGCGCGTGAACGAAGTCGTGAAGGCCTGGGTGGACGCGAACCTGGACCACAGGATGGTTCTCCACCGGCGTGATCCCATGACGCCGGTACTGCAGTCTGCGGGCGAGCCGGTGTTCGTCATGGAGGAGAACCCCACGGCTGAGAACATCGCCGCGCTGGTGTGGAGGGCCGGTCGCACGGCAGGCCTGAACGTCCGGGAGGTGCGCCTCTGGGAGACCTCGACGAGCCGGGCGACGTATCGCGGCGAGCCGGACGACGACGAAGGCCGCGGTTTCGCGCGCCGCAGCCGCCCTGAATGAAGCGCATCGCGGTACTGACGAGCGGCGGCCTCGATAGCGCCGTCCTCCTTGCCGAGATGGCGCGTGAGGCGGAGACGTTTCCCATTTACGTGGAGGCCGGATTGGCTTGGGAAGCGGCAGAGCG
>DATMBD010000107.1:0-3131 GCA_035559355.1 Dehalococcoidia bacterium | reverse complement strand
ACGCTGCCGCGGGCCCGCTCCCCCGCGCGCTCGACGGCGAGACGGACGCTGGTCACGCGGTTCGGCTGGCCTGCTCCCATGCCCAACAGCGTGCGGTCCTTGGCGAGGACGATGGCGTTGGACTTGACGTGCTTGCAGGCCCGCCAGGCGAAGCGAAGGTCGTCTAGTTCCTCGGCTGTCGGTTCCCTCTTGCTCACGACCTTGAGCTGCAGGGAATCGTCCGGCTTACGGTCCGCTTCTTGCAGCAGGAAGCCGCCGCTCACGCGGCGAACGTCGTAGGTGAAGGCATCGCCGGCCGGGATCTCCAGGATGCGCACATCCCGCCACCGCGTCAGCGCCTCCATCGCTTCGCCGGTGAACGAGGGCGCCAGGATGATGTCGTAGCGAATGCGCTGGCCGCTGCTGGGGCTGACGCTCGACCGCATCGCCTTGGCGAGGGCGCCGTCCACCGGCCGGTTGCAAGCGACTACGCCGCCGAAGGCCGAGATGGGGTCGCCCGACAGCGCCCGCTCGTAGGCGACAGTGAGGTCTTCGTGGCTGGCGATGCCGCAGGGATTGAGGTGCTTGACGATGACGACGGTCGGCTCGGCGAAGTCTGAGGCCGCGCGCCAGGCAGCGTCCGCGTCGAGGACGTTGTTGAAGGACATCGGGATGCCGTGCAACTGCCGGAACCCAGCCACGCCCTGGGCGGCGCTGCCCGCCTCCAAGTAGAGCGCTCCCGCCTGGTGGGGGTTTTCTCCGTAACGGAGGTCCAGGTCCGTGCGCCGGCGCAGCGCCAGCGTGAGCTGGTCGGGAAAGGCGCCTTCGGCTGCGACGCCGCCGCGCAGGTAGCGCGCCACCATCGTGTCGTAGAGGGCAACGTGCTGAAACGCCTTCGCGGCCAGCCGCCTCCGGTGCTCGAGGCCGAGGCCGCCGGCCCGTAGCGCCTCTAGCGTCGCGGCGTAGTCCGCCGGATCGCAGACCACGATTACGGAGGCGAAGTTCTTGGCGGCGGCCCGCAGCATGGCCGGCCCGCCGATATCGATGTTCTCGAGCGCCTCCTCCAGCGCCCCGTCCCGACCGGCGGCTGTGTGGCCGAGGATGACCTCCTCGAACGGGTACAGGTTGCCGGCGACCAGGTCTATGGGCTCGATGCCGTGCTCGGCGAGCTGGCGCATGTGCTCCGGCTTGTCGCGGCGGGCCAGGAGGCCGCCATGGACGGCGGGATGCAGCGTCTTCACGCGCCCCTCCAGGATCTCCGGGAAGCCGATGACCTCCGCCACGCTGGTGACCGGCAGCCCGGCTCCCCGGAGCTCTCGCTCCGTGTTGCCGGTGGCGATCAGCTCCCAGCCCAGGTCGACGAGACCCCTGGCGAAATCGACGAGGCCGGTCTTGTCGTAGGTGGCAAGGAGGGCGCGCATCTAGAAGGAAGGGTCCGTCCCAGTCAACTCACGCTTCGCAGCATCGGCCGCTAGCCCCAACAACTGCTGTGTGCCTAGGCCGAAGGCGGCGCGGGCAGCGGCAGCTCCCACGCCCGCGGCTCGCTGGGCACGTGCGGCTCCCATTCGACCTCGTGGCGGTCGCGGGCCCAGGCCGGCGGCTCCAGGCTGAGCTTGTCCAGCTCCTGCGGCACCTCCATGGGGTACTGCCCCGTGAAGCACGCCATGCAGAAGCTCTCCCGCGGCTGGCCGATCGCCCTCACCAGACCCTCCGGCGAGAGGTAGCCCAGCGAGTCCGCGCCGATGTCCACCCGGATCTCCTCCACCGTCTCCTTGGCGGCGATCAGCTCCCAGCGCCGCCCCATGTCGATGCCGAAGAAGCAGGGGTGCGTGATCGGCGGCGCCGTGATCCGGATGTGGACCTCCTTCGCGCCCGCCTCCCGCAGCATCCTCACCACGTGACGGAAGGTCGTGGAGCGCACGATCGTATCGTCGACGACCACGACGCGCTGGCGCTCCAGGACCTCCCGCAGGGGGTTGTACTTGACGCGGACGCCCTGCTCGCGGATGCGCTGGTCGGGCATGATGAACGTCCGCCCCACGTAGCGGTTCTTCACCAACGCCTCGGCGAAGGGGATGCCGGACTCCCGCGCGTAGCCGATCGCCGCCGTCGTCGCCGAGTCCGGCACCCCGATGACGATGTCCGCCTCCGCCGGGTGCTCGCGCGCCAGCTGGGCGCCCAGACTCAGCCGCACCGGATAGACGCGGTCGCCGCGCAAATAGCTGTCCGGGCGCGAGAAGTAGATGTACTCGAAGACGCAGAACGCCTCGCGCGAGGCCGCCTCTGCCTGTTTGTAGCTGTGGACGCCTTCGGCATCGATGAACACGGTCTCGCCTGGCTGGACGTCGCGGATGAACCTAGCGCCCAGGTGGTCGAAGGCGCACGTCTCCGACGCGAAGCAGAAGCCTCCGTCCAGCTGCGCCAGCGATAGCGGCCGGATGCCCAGGGGATCGCGGGCGGCGATGACGCCGTCTTCGGTGAGGATCGTCAGGCAGAAGGCGCCGCGGGCGCGGCGCATGACGTAGCCCAGCCGCTCCCCCCAGTCGCGCCCCGGCGCCGTGGCGACGAGATGGGCGATGACCTCGGAGTCGGTCGATGTCTCGAACTGGCGGCCTTCGGCTTCCAGCTCTGCCCGCAGCATCTCGGCGTTGATGATGTTGCCGTTGTGGCCGAGGGCGATGGCGCCGTTGGGGCCTTCGACGAGAAACGGCTGCGCGTTCTCGACCCGGCTGGAGCCGGTGGTGGAGTAGCGGGTGTGGCCGATGGCGGCATAGCCCTTGAGATGACGAAGGTCTTCCTCCTGGAAGACCTGCGATACTAGGCCCATCTCTTTGTGGACCTTGATGCCTGTCCCGTCGGTTGCGGCTATGCCTGCGCTTTCCTGCCCCCTGTGCTGCAGCGCATAGAGGCCAAAGAAG
This sequence comes from Dehalococcoidia bacterium, assembly GCA_035559355.1. Lineage (GTDB taxonomy): Bacteria > Chloroflexota > Dehalococcoidia > DSTF01 > WHTK01 > WHTK01. Next base: position 234 of record DATMBD010000107.1, on the reverse strand, counting down.
GTGACGCGAGCGACGTCTTCGCTTGGTGCGTATACCCCGAAAACGCCGCAGGCCTCGCGGGGGCTCTCCAAACGGTCTCTCCCGTGATTCGTGTCCTCCCGGTCAGGACACACTGCATTCTAGTCTCCGGCTCTCCAGGCGGTCAAACTCGGCGGCATTCTCGCCGGCGCGCATCCTAGCCCTCGGCCCCCAGGCGCGGCGCGACCTGCCGCTCCCAGGCGTCTTCGACCAGGC
>DATMBD010000106.1:0-2940 GCA_035559355.1 Dehalococcoidia bacterium | reverse complement strand
AGTTGTTCTCGTCCGAGTTCGTGAAGTAGCTGTTGTCCCAGTCCATCCAGTAGCCCAACCGGATCGACTGCTGGGTCATGATCGCCGCGAAGCGCTGGACGCGCGCCTTGCACGCCTCCACGAACTCGGCGACGCCGTAGCGTTCGATGTCCTTTTTGGACTTGAAGCCCATCTCTTTTTCGACTTCGACCTCGATCCATAGCCCTTGGCAGTCGAAGCCGTTCTGGTAGCGCTGGCGGTAGCCGCGCATGGTCTTGTAGCGCTGGTAGAGGTCCTTGTAGGAGCGCCCCCAGGCGTGATGGACGCCCATGGGGTTGTTGGCCGTTATCGGCCCGTCGATGAAGGAGAAGCGCCGCTCCGCGCCCTCGTTGCGGTGCAGGTACTTCTCGAGGATGCCGTGGCGGTCCCAGAACTCCTGCACCTCGTGTTCGAGCTGAACGTAGTCGACGCGGGTGGGCACCGGCTTAAACGCCAACTCGCACCTCCCTAAGAAACGGGGCCGGGACGAAGGGCCGGGCACCGCGAACACGGGCGCCGGCGAAAGCTTCGGCGGAATGCGAGAACGAAAACCAGGAACTCATCGAGCCTCCGGAGACAGGTGATCGTGCAGTCGAGGGGAACGCCGGCCGCGAGTCAGGCGATAATCGCCCGCCCCGGTGATGAGCCGGGGCTTTGCCTTTTCTCCGAAGGAACGCACCGCATTTGCAGGGCTAGAATACCAAGACAGTTCCGCAACCGAAAGGCGGCCGATGCTCTGACGTGGCCCTGGACGACCTCCGAGCGACGGTACTCGCCTTCGCCGGCGCCCTAGTTCTGCTTGCGCTTGCGTGCGGGGGTTCTCTGCTGCTCCTGGACGGCGGCGGGACGTCTTCGCGGCCGCGTCTTGCCCGCACGGCGCCTGAATGCCTGGAGCCCACCGCCTGCCGCCGCCCCTCCGCGGAGCTCCTCGCAGCCTACGGCGACGCGCGCGCCTGCGACGGCACAGGCAAGCGCATTTGCTTGGTCCCGATGGGGGACGTGGCCAAGGACCTCGTCGACCACCTCGTCGACTACTACCGGCGCGAATACGATCTCGACCTGCGGGTCTTGCGCCCGCTTACCCTCCAACCCGGCTTTGATCCCGGCCATCCGGGCCAACTCGAAGCCAGCAAGCTCTGGGGACTCATGCGAGCCGCCTATCCCGCCTACGCCCAGGACCGCAGCGTTGTCCTCATCGGCCTCACACCCGTCGACATGTATCTGGCCACGACGCCGCAGTGGCACTGGGCCTTCGGTCAGGCATACCGCCTCGGCAACGAGCCGGCATTTCGTCACGGCGTCATCTCGTACTTTCGCATGGATCCGTCGAACTACGGCCTCCGGCCCGACACCGAGAAGCGCAACCAGCGCCTCCGCAAAATGATGAACAAGTACGTCGCGATCACGTACTACGGAATGCGCATGAGCAGCGATCCCAAAAGCGTTCTCTACGACGACATCGGCGGCCTGGATGACCTGGATCGCATGAACGAGCGCATACCGCTCCCGCGCTAGCGCCTGCCGGACTTCGCGGGCGCGCGGCCGTTGCCGCGTTTGCCGGCCACGCGCTCCTCTGGCGGAGGTGTGCCGCGGCCTCTGGCCTTTCCCAGGCGCCGAATCTCCTGCTCCAGCCTATCGAGGTCCTCGTCGCTTAGCTTTTCCAGGTCGATGAGCTTGTTGTCGGCACCGCGCGTGTAAATGATCAGTTCGTCGAGCTTCATTTGGAGAGCCCGCGTGTCGCGGTTCTGCGAGTTTTGGATAAGGAAAACCATCAGGAACGTAACGATGGTGGTGCCCGTATTGATCACCAGTTGCCAAGTATCAGAGAAGTGAAAGAAGGGGCCGCTCCCGGCCCAGATCAGCACGACCAACAGCGCCGCCCCAAAGGCCAGCGGCGTCCCTACGCCGACGGCGATGGCGTGGGCCGCCCTTCTGAAGAACTCACGCATCAGATCTTCCCTCCGCCTTCATTCTCGGGGTCGAGAGCGCAACGTGCGTGCGGATTTCGTTAAGGGAAAGTAACAGACGCTTTGAGGCCGCACTACGGTGGGCGTTGTCAGGCCGCCAGGGTTGGAGAAGAATAGGAGCGCCCCGCGTTCCGATTCCAGTCAAAAGGACTCAGCGATGCAGCGAAGCACGCACCGGATTATCACCACCCAGGTCGGCAGCCTGCCACGCCCTATCGACCTCCGCAAGATGTGGGATGACCGCCTGGCCGGGCGCCCTACCTTCGACCGCGCCGCATTCGACGCCCGCGTCCGCACGGCGGTGGCCGAGATGGTGAGAAAGCAGGCCGAATGCGGCATCGACGTTGTCAGCGACGGCGAACAGGGCAGGCTAGGCTGGACGGCATTCCTTCCCGAGCGCCTCACCGGCCTGGAAGAGAGGCCAATCGACCGGCGCGGCGGATTCAACGCCACTGGCCGCGAGCGCCGCAAGGGCGAATTCGAGGGCTACTTTGCGGAGCGAGCACGCCTCCAGGCGACGGGCGAAGGCCGCGAGTACGTGCCCACTCCCGAGGCCCAGAAGGCGCTTCAGACGCAGACCGTCTGCGTGGGGCCGGTCGCCCACAAAGGCCCGGGGCCGGTGCAGCAGGAGATCGCGAACTTCAAGGCGGCGCTTGAGGGCGTTCAGGTCGTGGAGGCCTTCCTGCCCTCCGTTGGTCCGGACAACATGGGCTACCTGCCCGGTCAGAACCAGTACTACGCGACGCAGGAGGACTACCTCCAGGCCTGCGCCAAGGCGATTCGGGAGGAGTACAAGGCAATCGTAGAGGCGGGGTTCGTCCTCCAAATCGACACGCCGGTTGCGAAGTTCAACGCCCTGGACATGGACGTGCCCACGTTCCGCAGGCGCCTCGGCCTTCTCGTCGAGGTCCTCAACGACACCCTCGCAGGCCTCCCTGAGGACCGCATCCGCCTC
>DATMBD010000105.1:0-2401 GCA_035559355.1 Dehalococcoidia bacterium | reverse complement strand
GTTCGGCCATGCAATTGCCCGCCTGCCCGATTGTCAGATCGCGTGACCGTCTGATTCTGCTCCCGGCGAGATTGCGGGAATGCGCCCGCCGTGGCATCTAGTTTCGCGAGGAGGCGCCGGTTATGGACAAGATCAGGGTTGTCGTGTCCGGGACGGGTTTCATGGGCCGCGAGGTCCTGGCCGCCGTCAGCCGCGAGCCGGACCTCGAACCGGTAGGGGTGATCGAAAAGTTCGCGCAAGCGGACAGCCTGCCGCTACCCGGTGGAGAAGGCCAGATTCCCTTGAGCAACGATCCGCGGGCGCTCATCGCGCGGACTTCCCCCCGCGTCGTCATCGATTTCACGAACGCCGCCTGGACGCCGGCGGTTGCGCGCGCTGCCCTCGAGCACGGCGCCTCGATGGTCATCGGCACCACCGGCCTGAGCGAGGCGTTCATCGCGGAACTCGCCGCCGAGTGCAAAGCGAGGGGCATCGGCTCCGTGGTCGCGCCCAACTTCGCCATCGGCGCCATCGTCATGATCCATCTTGCCCGGATCGCGGCGCGCTTCTTCGACTACGCGGAGATCACGGAGAGCCATCAGGAGAAGAAGGTGGACGCGCCTTCCGGCACCGCCTACCTCGCGGCGCGCGAGATGGTCGCGGCGCGAGGCAAGCCCTTCGAACACACGATGCCGGAAAAGGACACGCTCCCCGGCGCCCGCGGGTCCGTGTACGAGGGCGTCGCCATCCACAGCCAGCGCATGCCGGGTTTCGTCGCTCATCACGAGATCGCCTTCGGGGGCCTAGGGCAGACGCTCCGCATCCGCCACGATTCCACGGGCCGGGATTCGTTTATCCCAGGCGTCCTCATGGCTGTGCGGGAAGTAGTGGATCGCAAGGAACTGATCGTCGGCCTGGACAAGCTCGTCGGCCTCTGAGCCCCATCTCCCGGCCGGCCGCCGCATTCCCGCCTGTTGCATCCCCCTCGTCCCGCCAGACGTATCTCCGTAGGGAGCCAGCCGCCTAGCAGGCATTCGAGGCACGCCGGGACCGATTGCACGCTCCACGGGCCGGCGCCTTTACCTAGCTTCCGGGCGCATCCCCTCTCCAGCTTCTTCATCTTCATTCGAGGAGGTCCGCCTTGCCCAAACGAGTCCTGTCCCTAATCGTCGCGTGCGCATTTCTCGCCCTGGGCGCCTTCCTGGTCTCCTGCGGCGGTGACGACGACAACGCCTCGAGCGGCAACGCGCCCACGGTCGCGCCGGGCGGGGCCGGTGGGGGCGCTGCCCAGGAGGTCCGCATGGCCGATTTCAGCTATTCGCCTGCCAGCCTCACCGCCCGCGCCGGCCAGACGCTCAACCTCACCGTTCGCAACACAGGCTCGCAGCCGCACACCTTTACCATCACTGGAGTCGTCGATAGTGGAACGATCAATCCCGGGGAACAGAGAAGCGTGAGCTTCACGCCGGCCTCGGCCGGGTCGCTGACATTCTTCTGCACGATTCACGGCCGCGGCACGATGAGCGGCCAGCTCACAGTCAATTAGCCGCCAGGACGATTGCCTCGTTCGACGCGTCTGCATGGGTCCCCTTGCGCCGCCAACGGTCAGACGTTGCGGGGGGCTTCGAGACGCGCCGCAGCGGCATCGAAGCTTGGCGTTGCACCTGGTCAGACTCGCGGGGCTTCTACATCTTGAGCCTCCTGGTTCCTCCTTCAAGACGCAAGGAGGCAGGGGTTGTGTCTACGCTGCGCGTTTCTTGAGGGAGCGGATCAGGTTGAGCGTTGTGTCCAGGTGTCGCAGGGCGTTGGCCAGCGACTCGTCTAGTAGCTCCAAATCCGAGCCCTTCTTTTCCACCAAGGAGTTCAATGCGTCCTGCAGCCTGGGCGAGCGTAGAACTGTAAGCGGCGCCTCCGCGTTCCATTCCCGTTCGACGCTATCGACAGCGAACTTTGGTGCTTGGACCGCGTGCACTGCCGGAGAGTCTGGGACCAATGCTGCATCGGCTTCTGGCCTCCCGGCCGTCTCGGCGGACGCGTCGTCGCTCGCCTCCGAAGGTTGCTCGTTGTGACGCAGCGATTCCACAGGCGGCATCTCCGGCGCCTCTGCGCCGTCGAACTGAACACGGTTCGCGGTGCCATCGGCGATCCGCAGGGCAACCTCGGCGCGCTTCAGGAGGTCTTCGGTGGTCGTGGCGCACTGGGGAAAGAACGTGGCCCCGAAGTACACGGGCAGCGGGCCGCCAGGCTCGCCCTCCGCGGGCTTGGCCCTGCGCGCCACGCGGCGCAGCCGGCGAATCATACCGTTCACCTCTTTCGGCCCGGACTCCGGCAGGACCATGGCAAAGCTGGCTGGCCCATAGCGGTAGACGCGGTCGATGTTCGCGCGCGTGCCCTTCAGGAGCTGCGCCGTCGCCGCGAAGCT
>DATMBD010000104.1:0-2919 GCA_035559355.1 Dehalococcoidia bacterium | reverse complement strand
GCCTCTGCTTCAGGGTTCGCCGCGGCTCCGCTAATAGCGGTAGTGCTCCGGCTTGTACGGGCCCTCCCGCTTCACGCCGATGTAGCGCGCCTGCTCTTCGGTCAGTTCCGTGAGCTCCACGTCCAGCTTCGTCAGCTGCAGGCGGGCCACCTTCTCGTCGAGTTCCTTCGGCAGGATGTAGACGCCCACGGGATACTTGTCCGTCTTTGTGTACAGCTCGATCTGGGCCAGCACCTGGTTGGCGAAGGACGAGCTCATGACGAACGAGGGGTGCCCCATGGCGTTGCCGAGGTTGGCCAGCCGCCCCTCGGACAGAAGGATGATCCGCTTGCCGTCCGGGAAGATGACGTGGTCCACCTGCGGCTTGATGTTCTCCCAATCGTAGTTGCGCAGGCTGGCGACGTCGATCTCGTTGTCGAAGTGGCCGACGTTGCAGACGATGGCGTTGTGCTTCATCCGCAGCATGTGCTCGTGGCGGATGACGTTAACGTTGCCCGTGGCGGTTACGAAGATATCCGCCTTGTCGGCGGCGTACTCCATGGTCGTGACCTTGTAGCCTTCCATCGCCGCCTGCAGGGCGCAGATCGGGTCGATCTCCGTCACCCATACCTGCGCCTGAAGGCCGCGCAGCGCCTGCGCCGCGCCCTTGCCGACCTCCCCGAAGCCGCAGACTACGGCGATCTTGCCGGCGATCATGACATCCGTCGCCCGCTTGATGCCGTCCACCAACGACTCGCGGATGCCGTAGATGTTGTCGAATTTCGACTTGGTCACGGAGTCGTTGACGTTGATCGCGGGGAAGAGGAGGCGCTCCTCCTTTGCCATCTGGTAGAGGCGGTGGACTCCGGTCGTCGTCTCCTCGGTGACACCCTTGATGCCCTTGGCGATCTTCGAGTACCAGCCCGGCTGTTCTGCCAGCCGCTTCTTGATCGCGGCAAAGAGGGCGCGCTCCTCATCACTCTTGGGGTTCTCGAGCACGGAGGGGTCTTGCTCGGCCATGGTGCCGAGGTGGACGAGGAGGGTGGCGTCGCCGCCGTCGTCCAGGATCATGTTCGGCCCCTGGCCGCCGGGAAACTCCATGATCCGGTGGGTGAACTCCCAGTACTCGTCCAGGGATTCGCCCTTGTAAGCGAAGACGGCGGTGCCGCCTGCGGCGATGGCGGCGGCGGCGTGGTCCTGCGTCGAGAACACGTTGCATGACGCCCACCGCACCTCCGCTCCGAGCGCTTTCAGCGTCTCGATGAGCACCGCGGTCTGGATGGTCATGTGCAAGGAGCCGGCGATGCGCGCGCCCTTCAGCGGCTGCTTCGGCGCATACTCCTCCCGAATCGCCATCAGGGCAGGCATCTCCGACTCTGCGATCGCTATCTCCTTGCGACCGAAGTCGGCAAGGCTCAGGTCAGCGACCCTGAAATCGTTTTGGCTCAAAGCTGAGGTCATGAACAGAGCTCCTTTCCTGCTTGGTCGGGCGCCTCAACCTCAAATTGAAGCGCCCGCACCGTAGAAGATGCGAGCGCCGTTTATTTCGCTGAGCCTAATCCTTCCCCATTAGGAAGGAACGCAACGCTCCTCAGCAACAAAAATTATAGCGCAGCCGCGGCCATCGCAAGGCCTGCTAGCTGATCGCCCGCTTCAGGTCCGCCACTTTGTCGAGCCGCTCCCAGGGCAGGTCGAGGTCGTCGCGGCCGAAGTGGCCGTAGGCCGCGGTCTGCCTGAAGATCGGCCGCCGCAGGTCTAGGTCGCGGATGATGGCGGCCGGGCGGAGGTCGAAGACGGAATTGATCGCCTTCTCGATTTTCTCCACCGGCACCTTCTCCGTGCCGAAGCACTCGACGGTCACGCTCAGGGGCCGAGCGACGCCAATGGCGTAGGCAAGCTGCAACTCGCACTGGGACGCCAGACCGGCGGCGACGACGTTCTTGGCCACCCAGCGAGCGCCGTAGGCGGCGGAGCGGTCGACTTTCGTCGGGTCCTTGCCGCTGAAGGCGCCGCCGCCGTGGCGGGCCATGCCGCCGTACGTGTCGACGATGATCTTGCGGCCCGTGAGACCGGAGTCGCCGTAGGGCCCGCCGATCACAAAGCGGCCGGTGGGGTTGATGTAGTACTTCGTGTTGGCGTCCAGCATGTTCGCCTCGATCACCGGCTCGATGACGTGCTTGCGCACCTCCGCGGCGATCTCTTCCTGGCTAATGTCGGGCGAGTGCTGGGTGGAGATGACCACGGCTTCCACACGCGCGGGCTTGCCGAAGTGGTACTCGACGGTGACCTGGCTCTTGCCGTCCGGTCGCAGCCACGGCAGGGTGCCGTTCTTGCGGACTTCGGCGAGGCGCCGCGTCAAGCGGTGGGCGTAGGCGATGGGAGCGGGCATGTACTCCCTGGTCTCGTCACAGGCGTAGCCCACCATCATGCCCTGGTCGCCGGCGCCGGTATCGAGGTTGTCCTGCAGGGCGCCGGTCTTGGCCTCCAGCGCCTTGTCGACGCCGAGGGCGATGTCAGCAGACTGGCCGCTGAGGCGGACTTCGACCCGCGCCGTCTCGGCGCTGGTGCCGAAGGAGCGGTCTGTGTAGCCGATGTCGGTCAGGACCTGACGCACGAGCTTGTCGACGACGTCGGGCGGCGGCAGTGGCGTGACCTCGCCGTAGACCCACACCCAGTCGTCGTTTTCGTCGGACTTGACGCTGGACTCGCAGGCCACGCGAGCAGCCGGGGTCTGGCTCAAGCACCAGTCGAGTACGGCGTCTGAGATCTGGTCGCATACCTTGTCGGGATGGCCCTCAGTCACACTCTCGCTGGTCCACAGCCACTTCGGGCTGCTCTGGAAGGTCGTGGTCATCTAACTGCGCTCCTTTCGCATTCGAACCGGCGTAGGCGAACGCTCGCGGAGGGCAAACACGCCCTCCCGCAGCGCTGGCTGGGTCT
>DATMBD010000103.1:0-3152 GCA_035559355.1 Dehalococcoidia bacterium | reverse complement strand
TGGCGGGTGGAGATGGTGACATCGGGCAGGAGTTCGGTCACTGTCAGGCCGTCGGACGCGGGCGCCTGCGGGTCGCGGTCATCGTCATTCGGACTCAGGCGAATTCTAGCACCGCGGGCGCCCGCTGGACCGCGCAGCCCCCGCCCGGTGCTGGCGCCATGGAAAAGAGGCCGCTGCTGCGGGCGAGCTGGACAACCGTGGGCGAAGCGGCGGACCTGCTCCAGGTGTTCGGACTCGTCCCTTAGGGCGGCGCGCAGAAGGCGGCCAATGGTGACGCTCCGTCCCTGCCAGACGACGCCCCGGTCGCGGTCGATCTCGCTCGCAGGCAGGCCGCTGAGCCGAGCCTGGAAGTCGGCAAAGGATTGCCTCAAGGCAGTGAGGAGCGCATCCCAGTCATCGTGGCCGTGACGAGCCACGAGCGTTGCGTTGAACGACGCCCAGCCGGGGTCGTAAGCGCCGTAAAACGCCGGCAGGCGCCCAGCGAGGAAGTCGTCGATCGCCTTCAGGTTGGTCCGGTCCCAGCCGATGAGGTGCGCGATTAGGTCGACGAGGTCCCAGTCGCCGAGGAACTGCTCGCGACGGCGTTCGGGAGGCACGCGGTTCGCGGCCTCCACCAGAGCCTCGCGCACCGCGGCGAGGGGGGCAAGAGCCTCCTGGGGTGAGGTTGGCTCCAGGTTACCCATGTCTGTGTCAGCGCACGTCCCAGTTCGATTCGTGCCAGAAGAGCACGCGGCGCTCCACGGCCGCACTGACCAGGAACAGGGCCACGCCGAGCGCGGCGAGCGTGAAGATACCGGCGAAGGCTGTCGCCATGTCCAGGTTGTTGTTGGCGATGTAGATCACGCTGCCGAGGCCCCGGTCGCCGGAGAACCACTCGGCCACGACGGCGCCGATCACGCTCAGCGGGATTGCGAAGCGGAAAGCGGCGAAGAGGTAGGGGAGAGAGGAAGGCAGGCGCAGGCGGAAGAAGACCTCGCCACGGCCCGCCGCCAGCGATTCGAAGAGGGCAAGCGCGTTCGGGTTGACGGATCGGAAGCCGATGAGGGCGTTGACCATGACCGGGAAGAAGACGATCAGGGCGGCGATGAAGACTTTCGGCATCAGCCCAAAGCCGAACCAGATCGTCAGCAAGGGGGCAATGGCTACGATGGGCGTGACCTTGACGAGGATCGCCAGCGGGAAAATCGAACGCTCCAGGAACCGGGCCTGGGACATGACCGCCGCCAGGAGGATGGCGATCGACGCCCCCGCCGCGAAGCCGAGCGCGGCCCCTTCCAGCGTCTTCAGCCCCTCCTCGAAGAAGAACCAGGGGTCGGCGTAGAGGCGCTCGGCCACGCGAGACGGCGCCGGGACGAGGTACGGCTTGACGTCCTCAAGCCGAACCCACGCCTCCCAGGCGGCGAGGGCAAGAGCAGGGCCGAGGACGGCGGGCAGGACGTGGGCGCCGGCGCGCAGGGCAAGGGCCTTCCAGGAGGCCGCAGCGCGCGCGGAAGCTTTCGCCGGCTCATCGCCCACCCATTCGCGCTCGCGGGTGGCTTCTATGCTCACGCGGCCACCTGTTGTCTGAGCAGGCTCCGAAGGCGGCGCACGTAGTCCAGGAACTCGGGCTCCAGCTCCATGGCTTCCGAACGGGGCCTGGGCAGGTCAACCTCGAGGACGCCTGCCACACGCCCCGGCCGCGGCGAGAGCACGACGATGCGGTCGGAGAGGAGGACCGCCTCGGTGACGCTGTGGGTGACGAACAGCACGCTGCAGGCCCTTCGTGCCGCCTCCGATCCCCAGATGCGCAGGAGCTCGTAGCGCATGGCCGAGCGCGTGATCTCGTCCAGGGCGCCGAAGGGTTCGTCCATGAGCAGAAGGGAGGGGGCCGTGGCCAGGCAGCGGGCTAGCGCGACGCGCTGCTGCATGCCGCCGGAAAGCTGGTGGGGGTAGTAGCGGCTGAACTCCCTCAGCCCGACGAGGTCGACGAGAGCGACCGGGTCGGGCGGCGAAGCCCCGATACTGCTCCGGCGGCTCAGCTGCAGCGGCAAGCGGACGTTATCGATCACGTTTCGCCAGGGGAGCAGCGACGGGTCCTGGAACACGAAGCCGATCTGTTTTCGCTTCTGGGCTTGCCTCGGCGGCTCCCCGTCGATGAGGACGCGGCCCGCGGTCGGTTTTTGCAGGCCGCCAACGAGGCGCAGAAGCGTCGACTTGCCGCAGCCGCTGGGCCCGATGATCGAAACGAACTCGCCGCGCCTCACGGCGAGGTCTACGCGCTCGAGGGCCTGCAGGCCGCCTGAAGCTGTCGTATAGACAACGCTGACACTGTCTATGAGGACATGTGGCTGATCGGTCATACCCCGCCGAATGGTCCCCGGGATCGTTGCTCTCGCCCGTCGTTCGGGCTGCGTCTATTCTAGAGCCTTGAGGAGAAGGGCATGGCGCAGACCATCGGGTTCATCGGCGGCACGGGGCCGGAAGGCAAGGGGCTGGCGGCGCGGTTCGCCAGGGCCGGGCTGGAGGTGGTAATCGGTTCGCGGTCCCAGGAGCGCGGGGAGGAAGCCGCCCGCGAGGTGCGGGAGCGGGCCGGCGGCAGCGTGCGCGGCGGGACGAACGCCGATGCAGCGGCGGCCGATGTCGTCGTCGTTACCCTGCCCTACTCTGGGCAGGCGGATACGCTCTCCGCCATCCGCGCCCAGACGGACGGCAAGATCGTCGTATCCACCGTCGTGCCGATGCGATTCGAGAAGGGCCGCGTGGAGATGATCGTGCCGGCAGCAGGGTCGGCGGCGGAAGAGGCGCAACGCCTGCTCCCGCAGGCCCGCGTCGTCGGCGCCTTTCAGAACCTGGCCGCTCGCAAGTTGTTCAACGTCGACCACGCTCTCGAAGGGGATGTCATCGTCTGCTCGGACGACAAGGACGCGCTGCAGCGGGTCATCGAGCTAGCGGGGCTGATCCCCGGCCTGCGCGGCGTGAACGGGGGCCCGCTGGCCTGTAGCCGCTACGTGGAGGGGATCACGGCCCTCCTCGTCCATATCAACCGCAACTACAAGACGGAATCGCACATCCGTATCGTCGGCGTCTGAGCGACCGGGAAAAGCGAGGCCCAGCATGGCGTCAGCGGTGACTATCCTCGGCGTCGAAGGCATACCCGAGGTCCAGCCAGGCGA
>DATMBD010000102.1:0-8762 GCA_035559355.1 Dehalococcoidia bacterium | reverse complement strand
TGAGGAGCTGCGGGCGGAGCGCCTGCTGCTCGGCGTCGGTCTCGCGGCGAACACTGAGGATCTGGGCCTGGAGGAGGCCGGCGTCGAACTGGAGCGCGGCTGGGTGAAGGTCGACGAGTTCTGCCGCACCACCGCGCACGGCGTCTGGGCGATCGGCGACGTGACCGGCAAGCTGCCTCTCGCGCACGTCGCCTCCCACCAAGGGGTGGTGGCGGTGGAGAAGATGGCGGGCCGGGAGCCGCCACCTTTGGACTACGACCGCATGCCGCGGGCCGTCTTTTGCCAGCCGCAGGTGGCGTCGCTGGGCCTGAGCGAAGCCCAGGCACGCGAGCGAGGCCACGACGTCCGCACGGGGCGGTTCCCCTTCCGAGCCTCCGGCAAGGCGATGGTCGCCGGGGAGACCGAAGGCTTCGTCAAGCTCGTCATCGACGCGGCCACGAACGGCGTGCTCGGCTGGCACGTCATCGGCCACGGCGTGGCGGAAATGCTCGGCGAGGCGAGCCTGGGCAGCGCGCTGGAGACGACGACCGCCGAGCTCGGCTTCGCCGTCCACGCGCACCCGACGTTATCCGAGGCGTTGAAAGAGGCCGCGCTCGCCGTTCGCGGCGAGGCGATCCACTTCTACACGCCGAAACGGGAATGAACTATCCTGCCCTGAAGCAGCCCCGTGCCGCCCTCGCGAACGTCGCGCTTGACCCAGGGGTTGGAGCGGGACTGGTCCGGGACTGGTGCGGGTCTCCGAGACGCCGGGATCTCAGCCTCGGGCCTGCAGCAGACGGTCAGCCAGCGGCGCAGGAGCCGCCACCCCTTCAGCGGGGACCCTGAGGGATCATCATGGGAGTGCCGAAGGCTGCGGCCTTTTTAAGCCGGAGAGGCGGCTTCAGACTCGCTAGTGCGTTACGGCTTCGTTCAGTTGGCGGATGCGGCGGGCCAGCACGGCAAGCATCGCGAGGGCGATGCGCCCGTTGGAGAGCAGCTCCGCGTTGAAGTCCCACTTCGCCATCACCAGGCACTGGCAGTCCTCCGCTGCCCTGACGCTCGAGGACCGCACCTGATTCTCGAAGAGGGCCATTTCGCCGAAGAAAGACCCCTCTCCCAGTCTGGCAAGTACCTGCTCGTTTCCCGTCCCGAGGCCTTTGACGACTTCGACGCTGCCTTTGGCGATGATGTAGAAGGCGACCCCGGCTTCGTTCTCGCGGACGATGATGTCGCCCTTCTTGTAATCGCGCACGATCGTCAGCTTGGCCAGGCGGCTCAGGTCCTCCGGGCTCAGGTCCGCGAACAGTTCCACGTTGGCCAGAGTGTCCTCGATCGCCGGCATGATCTTCGCTCCTCCCTCTGGTCTCGGAGCCGGCTTGCAGCTCGAGACCCCCACTGGGTATCTCCGGAACGGTAGCCGCATTCTAGGTAGGCGCGGTGAGCCCGGCAAGCGCCGGACCGGGGCGCAACGGGGACGCGCGTCAGCCGGCGACTTACGATGCGACGGCGAGGCGATGCGAGCTCGGGGCCAGAGACTCGGCGACAGCGCCGGCGTCGTACTCGGGGATCCACGCTGTCGCCCTGCCGGACACGTCGCGGCCGATCTTCTTTCGGATGGCGATGAGCAAGTCCCTCTTCCAGGCGGCGATCGGCGAGACGAGGTGGTTATCCTTGCCCCGCGCTCGCGACGCGAGGACGACGCGGCTGGCCCGCGGCAGGCGGAGGCGCTCGTAGAGCTTGAGCGCGCCGGGAGGGTCTTCGGGCATCTTCGCCAGGGCTCCGGCGAGGACAACCCCATCTTCCATCGCCTGGCAGGCGCCCTGCCCCAGGTACGGCAGCATCGGGTGGGCGGCGTCGCCGAGGAGCGTAATCCGGCCCTTGGACCACTGCTTCATGGGGTGGCGATCGTGGAGGCCCCACTTGTAGTGCTTGTCGCTGGCCGAGAACAGGCGGAGCAAGGACTCGTGCCAGCCCTGGTAGCGGTCGATGACCTCCTGCTTGTCGCATTCGCGGATCCAGGACTCTTCTCGCCAGCCTTCGTCGTCGTAATGGGCGACGACGTTGACGAGTTCGCCGCGGCGCACCTTGTAGACGACGACGGTGCCGTGCGGTCCAAGCCAGGTTGCGCCCTCGCCGCCGTAGAGCCCGCCCGGGATGGCGACCGTCGGCACGAGGCAGCGGTAGCAGATTTTGCCGGTGAAACGGGGAGCGTCAGGGCCGAAGAGGCTTGCCCGGACGGCGGAATGGATGCCGTCCGCGCCGATAATTACGTCGCCCTCGACTTCCGAGCCGTCCTTGAAGCGGGCGACGGCCGTCTCGCCGTGGTTTTCGACGCTCTCGCAGCGGGAGCCGAGATGGATGATCGATTCAGGCAGGTCCTTGCCCAGGACATCGAGAAGGTCGGCGCGATGGGCGCTGCAGCCGGAGGCGCCGTAGCGCCTGGAGAGGTCTCGCGGGGTCTGCGAAATGATCCGGCCGGTCTTCCAGTTGCGCAGGTACTGGTACTGGGACTCGTAGGCGATGCCCCGCACGGCCTGCTCCAGGTCCAAATACCGCAGCGCCTTCATCGCGTTGGGGCCCAGGGCAACGCCCGCCCCGATCTCTTTCAGCTCCGGGGCGGCCTCGTAGACATGGACATCGAACCCGCGACGCAGCAGCGCGTGGGCAGCCGTTAGGCCGCCGATCCCGCCGCCAATGACCACGATTCGGGGACTCCTCGCCATCAGACCTTGCTCCTTCTAGCGAACGCTGGAGTGAATTATAGGCGCTAGCTGAGCCGGCCAGTGATCGCGAAGATAGCTGCTTGAATCGGGTAACGGGCAGGCCGCCAACCAGTCTCGGCAACGGCCTCCAGGCCTTAGAGCGCTGGGCTAGCCGCCGCCGCGCAGACGCGGATCCAGCCAGTCGCGAAGGGCGTCGCCGAAGACGTTGAAGGCGACCACGGCGAAGCTGATCGCCAGGCCAGGAGCCACGGCCGTCCACCACGCCTGCTGCCAGACGTTTCGCGATTCTTGAAGCATCCTGCCCCAGCTGGGGTTCAGGTCGCTGGAAACGCCCAGACCCAGGAAGCTCAGCGCTGCCTCGATGAGGATGGCAAGCCCGATGTTCACGCTGGCGACGACGATCACGTAAGGCATCACGTTGGGCAGGATGTGGCGGTACATGATCCTCACCGGGCTGCATCCCACAGACCGCGCGGCCTCCACGTATGGGAGGCCGCGGATCGCGAGGGTGGCGCTGCGCACGACGCGGATGGTGTACGGCGCCAGGATGAGCCCGATGGCAATGGAGATCACCACGAACTCCCGCCCGAAAACCGTGACGAGGAAGATGACGAGCACCAGCGACGGGTACGAGAACAGCACGTTGATGAAGCCGTTGACCAGCGAGTCCGTAACGCCGCCCAAATAGCCACTGGTGATCCCCAGCGCAACGCCCAGAATGATGCTGACCAGGATGGCCGAGAAGCCTATGCCCAGGCTGTTTCGCGCGCCATAAATGATGCGGCTGAACTGGTCGCGAAACAGGTTGTCCGTCCCGAGGGGGTGAGACAGGGACGGCGACTGGAGATAGGGAAAGTCGACGCGGTTGGGAGAATAAGGAGCAACGTCCGGCCCAAAGATCGCCAGGAAGATGAGAACGCCGCAGGCCAGGCCTGCGAGAGCGCCTACGGGCTTCTTCCGAACGCCAGCGAGGACGCTTCGCCGCCAGTTTGAGGTTGGCAGAAGGGGTTCAGCCGCCCTCTCGACATCAACCGTGAGGGCCATCCTACGTATACCTCACGCGCGGATCGAGCCAGGCGTAGCTGATGTCGATCATCAAGTTGATGAGCACGACGAGGACGCAAAACACCAGCACGAGGCCCTGAATCAGCGTGTAGTCCTTGTTGATGACGGAGAAGAAGAGAAGCGTCCCCAGGCCGGGTAGGCCGAAGAGCGATTCCAGCACCACGGTGCCGCCAAGAAAGAACGCCATCTGAAGGCCGAGGTGGGTGATCACCTGCATCATGGCGTTGCGAAGAGCGTGCCTCGAGATCACCACCCGCTCATGCAGGCCCTTCGCGCGCGCGGTGCGTATGTAGTCCTGGCGTAACTCTTCCAGCATGGCCGAACGCGTGAAGCGGGCGAGGATGGCGCTGAGGGCCAGCCCCAGGGAGATAGCCGGCATGGCGAGTTGTTCCAGATTGGTGAGGGGGGCTTGCCAAAAGTGGACGTACCCCACGGGCGGGGCATAGCCCCACCACTTCGCGGGGAAGGTGATGAGAAGGGTCCCAACCCAGAAGCTGGGAAGGCTAAGCCAACCTATGGCGACGCTGCGCAGGGTGATGTCCGCGAGCGAGTCCTGCTTGAGGGCGGAATAGACGCCGATCGGCACGCCAATGAGGAAAGCAAAGGAGATCGTCACGACAGCGAGCTCGATCGTGGTGAAGAAATGCTTGCTGATCTCCTCCGTAACCGGTCGGCGGCTGATCACCGATACGCCGAAATCGCCTGTCAGGGCATTGCCGATCCAGCGGAAATACTGTTCGACGGCCGGCCTGTCGAAGCCGAGCTCGTGATTGAAGATGCGGCACTCGTTCTCGGCGTCGTAGGGGAGCGCAAGCACCTGCTGACAAAGGTCACCCGGGATGATCCGGATGCCGCCAAAGATGAGGACGCTCACCACGAACAGGAGCGGGATGGTCTGCAAAAGGCGTCGAACGATGTAAGTACTCAAGTCCTCGACCTAACTGGCCTACCGCCACCGCGCATTCGACACACCCGGCTCGGCGCCGGATGCCGAGCCGGGTAGGTCGTCTTGATGCAAGGTGCAGGCGCCGCCCCTACGCTTTGTCGAACCACCAGTACTTGATCTGATGCCAGGCTCCCTGGTAGCCCTCCTGATGCGGGACGGCGTTTTTCAGCGTTGGGTCCTTGAACCAGTTGTTCGATCCGGTGACAGCAATTACGTGGTATTGCTGCTCCGCCAGCAGGTCTTCGATCTGCCTGAAGGTGGAGATGCGCTCCTGCTTGTCGAACTGGCCCAACTGCTTGTCCAGGAGAGCCGTAAGGTTCTTGTCGTCCACGTAGCCGCTGTTCAGGCTCGGCGGCCCTGGTGGCGCCCCGGGCGCCCAGCCGAGCAACAGCCGCAGGTTGAGGCCGATCTGCGCCTGGCCAGCCACCACGTTTGGGAACCAGAACAGCGTGTCATCGCCGTCGCCGTAGCGCCCCAGGAAGGGACCAGCGTTGATTTGCACGTGCGTCCCCTCGATCGACTCGATATCTGCGATGCCCGCGTTCTTCCAGCCGGTCTTCATGAGCGTCATCTGCTGCACCCAGGCGGGGCCGATGACGGCGGCGTTCCAGTGGTGGACCTTTGCCTTGATCGGGAGCTGGACGCCAGCGGCGTTGAGGAGGGCCTTTGCCTCGGCGATGTTGTAGTCCCACCACTTGGCGTTTGCGCCCAGTTCTTTGGGCTTGCGGAAGCCCCAGTACTTGCCCGTCCAGGAGAGGAACTGGTCTGGTTCGCCCACTCCCCGGTTCGTGGCCTGGATTATGGCCTGGCGGTCGATGGACATGCTCATTGCCCGCCGCACGCGCGCGTCGTTCCAAGGAGCCTTGTCGGTGCGCATCGTCAGGCGGCCACCGCCCGCGTCGATGCGCCAGTGGGTGGCATCGGGCCGCGCCGCTTTGATCCGCTCGGCGGCCTCTTCGCCTACCTGATAGTTGAAGTGGACCTTCTTGGCGATAAAGTCCGCCAGCTTCTTCTCCGGGTCGGCGTAGCCGGTCCGCTCCATCGTGTCGAAGAAGGGGAACGGCTTGAGGTGATAATTCGGGTTCCGCTTCAGTTTCGACGTGATCTCGGATTCATGTGATTCCAGGATGAAGGGGCCGCTGCCCATGAGCCGCCGGTTGGCCTCGGGGCTTTCCTGGAAAGACTGCTTCAGGATGTCGCCGAAGCCATTGATGCCCTGGCCGGAGCAGAAGTAGTGCACTGCATCGGCGAACGGGAAGTTCGTGGTCACGACGACCGTTCTGGCGTCCGGCGCCTCTATCTTGCCGAACCAGCCGAGGAAGAAGGCCTTCCAGGCTGACTTGTCGCCGTTCGCGTAGGTGTCATAGCTGTAGACCACGTCCTGCGCCGTGACAGGGCTGCCATCGTGGAAAGTGGAATTGCGAAGCTTGAAGGTGTACTTGAGCTTGTCCGGCGTGATCTCCGGCAGCGCTTCGGCCAGCTCCGGGATCAGCGTCTTGTCGGTGGGGTCTGTACCGGCGACACCCGCCTTGAACTGCAGCAGGCTCTCATGGGTGAGGCCGCTGAGCTGGCGGATGCCGTACTCCGGAATGGCGATGAGGTCGAGGTTGTTGCCGAGCGGGCCGTAGCCCTGCCAGACGAGGTGCCCACCCGGTTTGCCTTGCGTGGCGGCGTCGAGTGGTCCTTCCGGCTCCGGCGCTTTCGTGGCCTTTTCCCCATCGCCGCCACAGGCAGCGAGGAACGCGGCCGCCGCGGCGCCGCCGCCAACCGCTGCCATCGCACGGCGTCGGCTAAGCCGTTGCGACAAGACCTTGGACCAATAGCCTCCCTCCATCTGTGCTCCCCCTTCTGCAGGATGCATCGCCCGGGCCTCCTTTGGGCTGCCGGGCAAGATAGTTTTCGCGAGCAAGGTAGCCTCATCCTTAGATGTTGTCAATCGTTCGATTGATAATCCTTAACGAACATCACGACCTTTTGCCCTACCGACAGGACGTGGGAACGATGGGGTAATCCACCCGCGCCTGGTCGACGACGGATAGTCGCATTTCGGCCCCAGTCTAACGGGAGACCCGCCTTTTCCGCGCTGCCGCGCGGACGGAGCGCTTTTCCGCCCCGGAGGGCGCCGGATTCACCGCGCGGGCTTCGCTGACTGGGAGGCTGCCGCCCAGCCCGATTGCCCTATTGCTCGATCGCCCGCTGCGCTCGCCATCGCGCTGCCGGGCGCCCTCCCCGCCTTGACTCCAACGAAATTTTCGTTAGTATGACCGAGATGGAGACGGAGCTGTCCCCCGCCGAACGCGTCATCCGCCGCTTCGGCGGCCAGTCAGCGCTCGCCGCCCTCCTCGGCCGCCGTCAAAGCACCGTCGAGCACTGGGCCAGGACGGGCCGCATTCCCGCGCAGTGGCACCAGCCGCTCATGTCCCTCGCCAGACAGAGAGGAGTCGTTTTGGAAGCTAAGGACTTCGTCAACCCGCAAGCCCATACCATCGCCCCCGCAGAAGGCCGCTTGGGCGTCCTGCTCGTCGGCCTCGGCGCCGTAGCCTCGACCTTCATCGCCGGCGTCGAGCACATTCGCCGCGGCACGGCGAAGCCGTTCGGCTCCCTCACCCAGATGGGGACGATCCGCCTGGGCAAGCGCACCGAAGAGCGGATGCCGTTGATCAAGGATTTCGTTCCTCTGGCCGGCCTCGACCAGCTCGTGTTCGGCGCCTGGGACCCCTTCCCCGACAACGCCTACGAGGCCGCGCTGCGCTGCGGCGTCCTCGACCGCTACGACCACGTGGAGCCCATCGCCGACTTCCTCAAGACGATCGAACCGATGCCCGCCGTCTTCGACCAGTATTACGTCAAGCGCCTGCAGGCGCCGAACGTGAAGGTCGGCGCGACGAAGTTCGACCTCATGGAGCAGATCCGCAAGGACATCCGCGACTTCAAGGCCGCCAACGGCTGCGACCGCCTGGTCATGATCTGGTGCGGCTCCACCGAGATCTTCATGGAAGAAGCCGAGACCCACGCCAACCTCGAGTCCTTCGAGGCGGCGATGGAGGCCAACGACGAGACGATCGCCCCCTCCATGCTCTACGCCTACGCCGCGCTCATGGAGGACGTGCCTTTCGCCAACGGCGCCCCGAACCTGACGGTCGACATCCCCGCCATGGTCAAACTGGCCAACGACCGCGGCCTGCCGATCTGCGGCAAGGACTTCAAGACCGGCCAGACGCTGCTCAAGACCGTCATCGCGCCGATGTTCAAGGCCCGCATGCTCGGCGTGAAGGGCTGGTATTCGACGAACATCCTCGGCAACCGAGACGGCGAGGTCCTGGACGACCCCGAGAGCTTCAAGACGAAGGAGGAGTCCAAACTGGGCGTCCTGGAGTACATCCTCCAGCCCCACCTCTATCCGGAGCTGTATGGCGACCTCTACCACAAGGTCCGGATCAACTACTACCCGCCCCGTGGGGACAACAAGGAAGGCTGGGACAACATCGACATCTTCGGGTGGCTCGGCTATCCGATGCAGATCAAGGTCGATTTCCTCTGCCGCGACTCGATCCTCGCGGCGCCGTTGGTGCTGGACCTGACCTTGTTCCTGGACTTGGCGCGGCGGGCCGGACTCAAGGGCATCCAGGAGTGGCTCTCGTTCTACTTCAAGAGCCCGCAGCACGCGCCTTCCGTCTACCCGGAGCACGACCTCTTCATCCAGCAGACGAAGCTGAAGAACACGCTTCGCTGGCTCATGGGCGAGGAGCAGATCACGCACCTCGGGCTGGAGTACTACCAGGAGGAGTACGCCAAGGAATAGGACTCGCTGCCCGCGGAGGACGGGTCGCAGGGCCCCGCAAGTGGGGATGTGGGCCGCATCTCCGAGGGGCCCTTCTTAGGGAGAATCCTCGCCTCAAATCTGGGTTGTAGGGGCGCAGCATGCTGCGCCCCTGCGGTTGGTGGGGTGTACAGGCCAGCATGCTGCGGCTACGGTCTCGCGGTATTGAGCCTACGCCCGCGGCGGGCCTGGGGGCGGCAGCCCCTGGGATGGCAGCGTTGCGAAGGGA
>DATMBD010000101.1:0-5070 GCA_035559355.1 Dehalococcoidia bacterium | reverse complement strand
TTCCGCCTGGCCTTCTTTTACGAGACGGCCGCTTCCGGTGATTACGACTTCGGCATCGACAGGGAGGAGCAGCGCACCAGCCGCACCCAGACCGGTTTCACCGGCCTGCCCAACGTGCCCGTGCAGGACGGGGCCATTACCTGGAGCCAGGGCACGATCGTCAACCGCACGAAGGAGCACCTGGCGACGACCGACTCGATGGTGATCAGGGTACGCCGGCGCCTGATCGCGGCCGCGAAAGCCCTGCGCGAGCACGGGACGGTACCGCCGGGGGTGGACAACCCGCGTGTCTACCGCCAACGCTCCGGCTGGGCGCTCCTGCCGGAAGGCACGGACTGGTGGGAGGCGTTGCGACCCCTGCGGGAGGGCTTCCAGGAGGTGGAAGTCCCGCCCGTCCCCGTTTCCTGAGGCCGGGCCGTGTCCCTCCGCAAAGGCGACGAATTGCAGGGCAAGGTCGCCCTCGTCACGGGCGCGGGCAAGAACATCGGCCGCGCCATCGCGCGCTCATTGGCGGCGGGCGGCGCGAGCGTCATGGTCCATGCCCACACCTCCGAGGAGGCGGCGAAGGAGACCGTCAACCTGATCGAAAGCGATGGCGGCGTTGCCGCCTACTGCCTCGCGGACGTGACCAAGCCGGACGAGGTCGAGGCCATGGTGGCGGCGACGGTGGCTCGCTTCGGCCGCCTGGACTTCCTGATCAACAACCACGCCCTCCGCGGGCACGCGCCGATAACCGAGCTCACGTACGAGGACTGGCGCAAGGTCGTCGCCGTGACCCTTGACGGCACGTTCCTCTGCTGCCGGGCAGCCGTGCCCCACATCATCGAGGCCGGGGGCGGCGCGATCGTCACCTTCGGAGGGCAGGGTGCGCTGCAGGGGCAGCGCGGAGGGACCCACGCTTCAGCGGCGAAGTGGGGCGTCGTCGGCCTGACGAAGGCGCTGGCGCTGGATGTCGCCAAGTTCGGCATCTCGGTCAACTGCGTCTCGCCGGCTCTGATCGCCACCATCGGCGCCGACGGCCAGGTCCGTCACCAGAACGCCACCACGCCCATGGGCCGCGTCGGCCGCATGGAGGAAGTCGCGGCCCTGGTGCGGATGCTCTGCGGGCCGGACCTCCGCTACATGACCGGCCAGACGCTGCACATCAACGGCGGCGGGTTCATGCCCTGAGGCGCCGTCAGCGTCAGCCGTTCGGTGGTCCGCGGAGGGAGACAGGGCGAAACCCTAGAGCCACCCCATCAGGCTCCGGGGCCAGCCGGCTCCCGTGCTGGCCCTCCTTGGAGGCAAGCGACTACGTCTCGGGCGATGACGGCGGCCTCGTCCACGGCCACGACCCAGGCCTCGGTTCTGCTGTTGGGGGCGCTGATCCGCCGGTCGCCTCCCGAAGCCCCGTCGTTGGCCGACGCGTCCAGGGCGAGGCCCAGCGCATCGACGCCGGAGCAGATGCGCCATCGGACGGCGGCGCTGTGCTCGCCGATGCCGCCGCCGAAAACCACGGCGTCGGCGCTGCCGAGCACGGCCAGGTACGCCCCCAGGTACTTGCGCGCCCGGTAACAGAAGGAATCTATGGCCAAGGCGGCGTCCGCATCGCCGCCGGCCTCCGCCTGAAGCAGGTCCCGCATGTCGTTCGAGCGACGGGAGAGGCCGAGCAGGCCGGACTGGTTGTTGAGGATCGCCTCTACGTCTTTGGGTGCAAGCCCTTCCCGTTCGAGGATGAAAAGTGGCACGGACGGGTCCAGGTCGCCAGCGCGGGTGCCCATGACCAAGCCTTCCAGGGGCGTCAACCCCATCGACGTGTCCACCGGAGTGCCGTCGATGCTCGCTGTGGCGGAGCAACCGTTCCCGAGCTGAAACGTGATCAGCCGCGCCTTCTCGACTTCCGGCCTGAGGGCTCGATAGCGCTCGACCATGTAGCGGTGCGCCAGTCCGTGGAAGCCGAAGCGGCGGATGCCCAGGCGCGCGCTGAGGTCGCGGGGAAGCGCGTACTGGGCCGCGACTTCAGGCAGGCCGGCGAAGAAGGCGGTGTCAAAGGTTGCGACCATCGGAAGGGTGGGCAGCTCTGCCCGCGCCGCGTGGATGGCCGCCAGCGCCGGCTGATTGTGGAGCGGCGCCAGGACGCTGGCAGCCTCGATAGCCCGGACGACCGCCTCGTCGACCAGGGTTGGCTGTCGGAACTGGACGCCGCCATGGACGACGCGGTGGCCCACCGCCTCGATGCCGTCTCCGAGTCCTGTTTCCCGCAGGATCTCCACGGCCTGCCTGAAGGCCGCTGCGTGGTCGGACGCTTCCACGTCCCGCTCCGCCCGCGTTTCGCCGGAGTGGAAGACCAGCTTCGCCTCCCGACCAATCCGCTCTACCGCCCCGCCTGCCGCCTGGACGACGCGCGCGGCGTCGGCGTCCAGCAGGTCGAACTTCAGGCTGGAGCTGCCGCAGTTGACCGTCAGGATGCGCACGGCCGCGTCCCCTCTAGCCGCTCGCGAAGGGCCAGACCCACTCCCGGATTTCCGGCAAGTCTTCCCCGGCCTCGCGGGTGTACTGCCGGGCGCGGAGGCGGAGGTCGGCCATGAGCTGACGCACTCGCGTCGCCCGCGTACCGATGCCGGGCACGCGGTCGATGACGTCCATGACGAGGTGATAGCGGTCGAGGTCGTTCATCATCACCATGTCGAAGGGCGTCGTGGTCGTGCCTTCCTCCTTGTAACCGCGGACGTGAAGGTTGTCGTGGTTCGTTCGGCGATAGGTGAGGCGATGGATCAGCCACGGGTAGCCGTGGTAGGCGAAGATGATCGGCTTGTCCCGCGTGAAGAGGGCGTCGAATTCGGCGTCGGGCATGCCGTTGGGATGCTCGCTCGGCGGCTGCAGGCTCATGAGGTCGACGACGTTTACGACGCGGACCCTCAGCCGAGGGAGGTGTTCGCGCAGGAGCGCCACGGCTGCCAGCGTCTCCATGGTGGGGATGTCGCCCGCGCAGGCCATGACCACGTCCGGCTCGGCGTCCTGGTCGTTGCTGGCCCAGTCCCAGGTGCCGGCGCCGCGCGCGCAATGCCCGATCGCCTCGTCAATGTTCAGATAGGCCAGCGCAGGCTGCTTGCCGGCGACGACTACGTTCACCTTCTGGCGGCTGCGCAGACAATGATCGAACACGGCCAGCAAGGTATTGGCGTCAGGCGGCAGGTAGACGCGGATCACGTCTGCCTTCTTGTTGACCACGTGGTCGATGAACCCGGGGTCCTGATGGGAGAAGCCGTTGTGGTCCTGCCGCCAAACGTGCGAGCTGAGGAGGTAATTCAGCGACGCGATCGGCCGGCGCCAGGCAATGCCATTCGTCACCTTCAGCCATTTCGCGTGCTGGTTGAACATCGAGTCCACGATGTGAATGAACGCCTCGTAGCAGTTGAAGACGCCGTGACGGCCCGTGAGCAGGTAGCCTTCCAGCCAGCCTTCGCAGAGATGCTCGCTGAGCACCTCCATGACGCGTCCCGCCGGCGCAAGGTGCTCGTCGCCCGGCTGGCGCTCAGCCATCCAGGCGCGGTCCGTCGCCTCGAAGACGGCATCGAGGCGGTTGGATGAGGTCTCGTCTGGACCCATGATCCGGAAATTGTCCCGATTCGCCCGGATGACGTCCCGCAGGTAGGCCCCGAGCACCCGCGTCGCCTCGCTCGTGGTCGTGCCGGGGCTGGGGACGTCGACGGCGTAATCGTGGATGTCCGGCAAGGAGAGGTCCCGCAGCAGGATGCCGCCGTTGGCATGGGGGTTGGCGCTCATGCGCCGTTCGCCTGAGGGCGCCAGGGCGGCGATTTCGGGGCGCAGGGCGCCTTCTGCTGTGAACAGCTCTTCAGGGCGGTAGCTCCGCAGCCAGTCCTCCAACTGGCGCAGGCGCTCCGGGTGGCCTTCGAAGTCGCTGAGCGGGACTTGGTGGGACCGGAACGTGCCCTCCACGGGGAGGCCGTCAACCTCCTTCGGGCCGGTCCAACCTTTCGGCGTCCTGAGGACGATCATCGGCCAGGAGGGGCGTTCGAGGCTGCCGTTTGCGGCATCGCGTTTGATGCGGCTGACGGCGTCTATGACCGCGTCGAGAGCGCGCGCCATCTCCTCGTGCATCTGCGCCGGGTCGTCGCCCTCGACGAAGTAGGGCGCGTGGCCGTATCCCTCGAGGAGGGCGCGCAGCTCCTCGCGCGGCATGCGCGCGAAGACCGTAGGGTTGGCGATCTTGTAGCCGTTGAGGTGGAGGATGGGGACGACGGCGCCGTCCTGACGAGGGTTGAGGAATTTGTTCGAATGCCAGCTAGCCGCCAGGGGCCCGGTCTCGGCCTCGCCGTCGCCCACGATGCAGAAGACGACGAGGTCTGGGTTGTCGAAGGCGGCGCCGTAGGCGTGGGCGAGGGCATAGCCGAGCTCGCCGCCTTCGTGGATCGAGCCCGGCACTTCCGCTGCCACGTGGCTGGGGATGCCGCCGGGGAAAGAAAACTGACGGAACAGCTTCCGCAGCCCGTCGAGGTCACGGGTGACGTGCCGGTAGGTCTCCGAGAAGGTGCCTTCGAGGTAAGTGTTGGCGACGATGCCCGGCGCTCCATGCCCCGGACCGATGACGTAGATGGCGTTGAGATCGCGCCGCTTGATGACTCGGTTGAGGTGGACATAAATGAAGTTGAGGCCGGGCGTGGTGCCCCAGTGGCCTAGGAGCCGCGGTTTCAGATGCTCCAGCCGCAGGGGCTCTCGGAGCAATGGGTTGTCTAGGAGATAGATCTGACCGACGGAGAGGTAGTTGGCCGCCCGCCACCAGGCGTCCATGAGTCGTAGCTCCTCCGCCGAAAGTCGCTTCGCGGTCGCTGTCGTTCCTTCGGTCATGGCTGGGCTCCTGCCGCAGTTGGGGTTGGCGGGGTTGGCGACGCTACCCATGATCCCACGCCGGCCGCGGCCGCTGCATCTTCCGGACGGCGGCGCGAGGTTGCAGTCTCAGATCGTCTGCCCCTACCGCCCGACGGGGGCGCAGGCCAGGAGACTCCGCGGGGCGCTGTCGTAGGCCCTGGCCCAAGGCCGCCCAAGCGAGCGGCCTCTCCTCCTTCAGAC
>DATMBD010000100.1:0-7510 GCA_035559355.1 Dehalococcoidia bacterium | reverse complement strand
CGAAGTTGCCTTTGGAGAAGCGGTACTGCTCCGTGTTCCACTCCGTCTGGTACTGGATGAGCTTGCGGTTCATCTTGAACACGCCGCTGTTCTCGACCTGGCCCATGAAGATGTCGGCGCGCGTGTAGAAGCCCTGCGGGAAACTGGAGGGCCCCGGCGCGGCATAGACTTGCGTGAACTCGACGGGCGTCTTGAGGCCGGCCGCCTCCACGAGCTTTTTCGCCTCGGCGAGGTCATAGATGTAGTTCTTGGCGTTGGGTCCGAAGGCCTTCTCGTCCCGCGGATCCAGCCACCAGCCTTCCCAGACGCCCCGCGCCAGGGCCGCGTCCCAGTAAGCTTCCACCGGCAGCCCTTCCGACTTGAACTTGTCCGTGTTGTCTGCCGCAGCTATGAACGCGTCCCTGTCAATGGTCTTCATGTAGGCGATGCGCACGCGTTCGTCCTTGAAGATCGAATCGCCCGCCTGGCCGAAATAGAGACGCTCCGAGCCGGTGATGTAGGGAGCGGTGATCCGCATAACCAACGCCGGAATGTCCTTCTTCGTCCCGACGACCTCGAGCTGCTGGACGCCGTACTCGTAGATCGCGCCGGCGCGGAACTGGGCTGTGCCCTGAGCCTGGTCGAGGATCACGGGCTCCTGGATCTCGTCGATGAACGGCTCGCCGTTCTTCAGCCGCGATCGCTTGAAGTTGGGGTTCCGCTTCCAGGAGTACTTGACCTCGGTGTTGTCGACCAAGTAGTAGGGGCCGCTGCCGATGGAAACTCGGGCAGGGTCGTACATGCTGCCCGACTCTTTCGGCATGATGTACATGCTGCCCAACACTTCCGAGCCGAGAAGGGAAAAGAGGGTAACGTTCGGCTCGGCCAGCTTGATGACGACCGTGCGCTTGTCGGGTGCCGTGATCGACACCACTGGCGCGCCGGGGTTGATGGAGTTGACCAGCTCCGTGCGGCCGATGCCCTCTTTCTGGAGCCGCTCCCAAGAGAAGACCACGTCCTCGGCATCGACGAGGCGGCCGTTGACGGGCGGGACGTTGGAGAAACCGGCCTGCTGTTCCAGCTTGACCGTGAGGGTGAGTTTGTCCGGGGAGAGCTCCCAAGACTCCGCCAGGTCGCCTTCGATTGTCCCGTCCGGGCCTTTGAGGAAGCCATCGGCGACGCGGAAAAGCTGGCTGAAACCGCGCCGGGCGCCGCGGATGTTGATCCCAGTCTTCATGGGGTCGTGCGTGAGGATGACGCCCGGATGGCTGTCGATGTAGACGCCGCCGCGCTTCGCCTCCTTGGTCTCGTCCTTCATCTCGTGGAGGAGGCCGGACTCGTCCTTGGGGCCGCTGGGCCCTTCGTCTTCACTGCCGCCGCAGGCGGCTAGGAAGGCGGCCGCGGCGCCGATCGCGCCTGTGGCGGCCATCGCGCGCCTGCGGCTCAGCCGGCGTTGCAGGACCTTGTCCCAGTAGCTATCCATGTGCGCTTCCCTTTCTAGCGATAGGCGAAAAATAGCACGGACTCGAGGCCTGAGGGCCCGAGTCCTCGATGACTGCTCGCTGTTCCGCGAGAAAAAATCCAGCTAATGAGCGCAACGAACTGTCCACATGTTGCCTAAACCGCCCTTTACGTTCAACTACGCCCGATGGCTGCAGCCAGATTCAAGAAATGATAAGAGGCCCCGATTCGTGGTCGAGGCCCCTTCCGCGCGGCATCCCTCTGCTGTTACGACTTGAGCGGCGCCTTGGTGTCGTCCACCCACCAAGTGTAGGGACCGCCGCCTCCTCCCGGAACGACAGCGCGGGAGTCCCCCTGGAAGACGGCGTAGTTGCCCACAACCGGCCAGGCCAACGCAAAGCCGCTGCCCACGCCCGGCCGGCTGACGCCGTACTGCTCTTTGGCCAGATGGCGCTGGAGATCGTGGATGATCTCGATGCGTTTGGCCGCCTCCAGCTCCGCGTACGCCTTTTCGATCAGCGAGTCGACGATTGGGTCGCCCGACTGGTCGCCGAGGCTGCCGTCCGGGCCGCCAAAACCCAGCGAACCGCTCGTGGGCCCGGACTTGGACCAGTAGCGCCAGATGTAGAAGTCCAGGGGGTCGGCGGAGCTCGTAGCCCCGAACCGGAAGGCCCAACCGTGGAACTTGCCTTGCTGAGTGACGATCTTCGGCAGGTACTCGAGGTTGTAGTCGATTGGCTGAGGCTTGATCTTGAAGCCCACCTCTCGGGCGTACTGGTGCAGCACCTCCACCTGCTGCTGATGGTCGAGCCCGAACTGGGGGCCGGAGATGAACTTGGACTCGATCTCGGGCAAGCCGTTGGGATAGGCGGCCGAGATCAGCTTCTTGGCCTCGGCTGGGTTGTAGGTGTAGAAGAACGCGTTTGGCCCGAATTCCTTGCTGCGGGGATCAAGCCAAACGTCCGGCACGTACGCCTGCGCCGTGTAGTAGAAGGTCTCCACCGGCAGACCTTCGGCCTGGAACTTGGAGACGTTGCTGAATGTGTCGATGAAGGCGTCGCGGTCGAACGAGAGGGAGAGTGCCTGCCGGACGCGGATATCCAGGAACGGCGACTTCTGGCCGTCGGGCAGGGGCAGCCAGCCGAAGCCTATGATCGCGGCCGGGTTGGCGCCGGAGATGATGCTCCGGTACATCGAAATCGCCGGCGTCTCCTTCTTCACGGTGAGCACGTCCTGCGGCAGCACGCCATAGGTGAAGACGTTGCCGGCCTTAAACTGCGCCAGACCCTGCGCCGGGTCGCCGATGATCGGGATTTCCAAAGTCTCGATGTACGGCTCCGTCTTGTTCCAGTAGTCAGGGTTCCGTTTATACGTGAAGCCCACTGAAGGCGTGTACTTGTCCAGCATGAAGCCGCCGGTGCCGATCTGGGACGTACGGGGATCGAAGGTGCCGGCCAAGGCCTCCTTCGGGTACTGGCTGCCGGCCTCGCCGGTGATCATCGTCGCCAGGCGCTGGAAGAAGAACGAGGTCGGCCGGTTGAGCTTGTACTGGACGGTGTACTTGTCGCTGGCCGTCACGGAGACGATGGGCGCGTTGGGATTGAAGGAGTTGGCGTTGGCGGCGCGGTTGTTACTGGGCAACGAGACGTAACGCTCCCAGTTCTTGACCACGTCCTCGGAGTCGAATTCGCGGCCGTTGACGGGGGGCTTGTTGTGCCACTTGACGCCCTGGCGGAGCTTGAACGTGACCACGAGCTTGTCCGGGGAGACCTCCCAGGACTCCGCCAGGTCGGGGACCACTTCCGTGTTCGAGCTCGGCTCCTTGTATCCCGGCTTGTTCTGGACGAGCGAGCCGTAGGCGAGGCTGTTGTAGATGTTCAGCTGGGCTTGGCCTTGGGCCATACCATCGAAGTGGTTTGGCTCGCTCGATTGGCTCCACTTGAAGACACCGCCCCGCTTCGCGCTCTTGGACGTGTCCTGCGGCTCCACTACGAGACCGCTCGTGTCCTTTGGGCCGGAGGGCGCCTCCTCGCCGCCACCGCAGGCCGCCAGGAAGGCGGCGGCACCGCCGAGGGCGCCTGCGGCCGCCATGGCGCGGCGGCGGCTGGCGCGTCGCGCGAGCACGCGCTCCCAGTAACTTGCCATGTCAGACGCTCCTTTCTTGGACTTGTCGCCTCCGCGCATGCGGGAGCTATTTACACGAACACGATCGCCAATTCAAGAACCTATCATGATTACGTTTCCGATGTTTCGTTAGATTCCTGCCGCGGCAAGATCAGCGTAGTGGGCCCACACGCCGCCGATCCGCGGTTGAGCGGCGCGCATGACCTCGCGGAAGTGGGGCAGCTCGCGCAGCGGCGTCCGCTCGCTCATCTCTCGAACCTGCTCTTCGCTAATACTCGGATGGAGAGGGCCGGCCGCGCACACTGCATACCAGTTCATGCGCGCCTGTTCTTCCAACTGGAGCATCTTCAGGGTCGCCTCCTCCAGGCTCGCGCCCGCGGTCGTGGCGCCGTGGCCCTGCAGGATGACCGCGCGACGATCGTCGAGCAGCGCCGCGACTTCCATCCCTTCTTCGTCCGACTGGATGGTCTTGACGTGGGGATAGACGGGGAGCGGCCGCCTCACGATCTGGAGACCCTCCTGGCACATGGGGACCAGCGGAAGGCCGAGGACGCTCATTAGCACGACGAAGCGGGGGTGGACGTGGACCACGGAGTGCACGTCTGCGTAGGTGCGGTAGATGTAGGAGTGCATTTTGACTTCGAAGCACTGGGTCGCGCCCGGCGGCCCTTCGATGAGATTCCCCTCGAGGTCGCAGACGACCATGTCCTCCGGCCGCATGCGCGCCAAAGCGTCGATCTTGTAGCCGCGCCCCTTCACCACGAACCGGTCCGGCGCCTCCGGAACGCGCATGCTGGCATGGCCGTTGGCTGCCAGAACGCCGGTGGCCAGGCCGGTCTCCGCCAGGACGCGGTTCGCTACGGCCACCTGGTATTTCACGTCCTCGAAACTCATCGTCCTTGCCCTCCTCTGAACCGCTTTCTCGAACCGAACCGAAGCGCGCGCCTCGTCAGCCTTACAATACGGCCGTGGACCAGAAGACGATCCCGCCAAAGGCGATAGAGGAGCTGATGCGCGCCCTTTCGCCGGACCGCGTGTTGCACACGCCCGAAGACCTCATCGTTTTCGAGTATGACGGGACGATCGAGCGCGGCCAGCCGCAAGTCGTCGTCTTTCCGGACAACGCCCAGGAGGTGGCAGCGTGCGTGCGCATCGCCCGCCGCCACGGCCTGCCAATAGTGCCGAGAGGCGCCGGCACCGGCCTCAGCGGCGGCGCGGTCGCTGCCGTGGGCGGCGTGTTGATCGCAATGACCCGAATGAAGCGCATCCTCGAAGTCGATGTCGAGAACCGCACGGCGCTGGTCGAGCCGGGCGTGGTCAACCTGCACCTCAGCCAGGCCGTCGCCAAGTACGGGCTCTACTACGCCCCCGACCCCAGCAGCCAGCGCGCCTGCACCATCGGCGGCAACGTGGCCGAGAACGCCGGCGGTCCCCACTGCCTCGCCTACGGCGTGACCACGAACCACGTCCTCGGTCTCGAGCTCGTCCTCGCCGATGGCGAAATCGTCTGGACGGGCGGCGCTGCGCCGGACCTCCCCGGCTACGACCTGCGCGGCGTCGTTGTCGGCTCGGAAGGCACGCTCTGCATCGTCACGAAGGTCTTGGTTCGGTTGCTAAGCCTGCCGGAATCGACCCGGACGCTGCTGGCGATCTTCGACTCCGTCGAGCAAGCCAGCGAGGCCGTCTCCGCGGTTATCGGCGCCGGTCTCATCCCCGCCGCCATCGAGATGCTCGACCGGGAGACGATCAAGGCGGTGGAACCGGCGCTCCACGTCGGCTATCCCGAGGATGCCGGAGCCGTCTTGCTGATCGAAGTCGAGGGCGTGGTCGAGGCTACGGCGGAGGATGGGGCGAAGGCTCGGGCGATCTGCGAGCGCGCCGGCGCCCGCGAAGTGCGGGAAGCGGTTGACCCGGCCGAACGAGAGAAGCTCTGGGCGGGCCGAAAGGGGGCGATCGGCGCTCTCGGGCAGCTGGCGCCCAACTACTACATCCTGGACGGCGTCGTGCCCCGAACGCGCTTGCCGGAGGTCATGGGGGGCGTCATGCGCGTAGGAGCAGAGTTCGGGTTCCCGATCGCCAACGTCTTCCACGCCGGCGACGGCAACCTCCACCCCTGCATCCTCTTCGACGAGCGCCGGCCCGGCGAGACGGCGCGCGTCTTGGACGCGGGCGAGGCGATCATGCGCCTGTGCGTCGACGCCGGCGGCTCGGTCACGGGCGAGCACGGCATCGGCCTCGAGAAGCGCGACTTCATGCCCTGGATCTTCAGCGAGGCCGACTTGGCGGCGATGGCGAAGCTCAAGGCGGCGTTCGGCGCCGGCGAGTCATTCAACCCTTGCAAGGCATTTCCCACGACGAAGGGCTGCGGCGAGGTGCACTCGAAGGTGGTGCAGGCGTTTGGCGCGGACGCGTACGTCTGAGGCGAAACCGTGACCGCGGATTGTCGGCCTCGCGGCCACGAAACGATAATGTTTGCGATCAAGGCGTTCCATTCCTTTGCCTTCTTCGTCATTCAATCCTGCATCCTCTACCTGGTCTATTCGGGAATACGCCGCAGGTCAGACGGCCGAGCGGCTGCAGCGGCGGCGATCGCGCTGGGGGAGGCGGCCATCTACGCTGGCAATGGCTTCCGCTGCCCGCTCACGGGCCTGGCGTTGCGTTACGGCGCTCGCAGCGGGTCGGTGACCGATATTTTTCTGCCTCGGTGGCTGGCGGCGAACATCGCTCGCATCTACACGCCCCTGCTCGTGCTGGGCGTGGCGCTTCACCTGCGAAACCTGCGACGGGCTCGCGAGGCCGCTGCGTCGTGAACGCCCTGGAGTCCGCTTTCCGAGGCGCCCTGCTCGAGGTCGAGGACCCGCCGGCGCAGTCCCGCGCGATTGACGGCGTCGCGCCGGCGCTGCAGGTGCGGGCACGCACGCCGGCGGAGACGGCGGCGGCGTTGCGCCTAGCCGCCGAGCACGACGCCGCCGTCGTTCCCTGGGGCGGCGGCACGCAGATGGGGCTGGGCATGCCGCCGGAGCGCTACGACCTCGCCCTCGACCTTACGGGACTGAACCGCGTCGTCGAGTACGAGCCCGCCGATCTGACGGTTACGGTCGAGGCAGGCATCCGGCTCGCGGACCTGCAGCAGGCCTTGGCGGAGCGCCGTCAGTGGCTGCCGCTCGATCCGCCCTTGCCCTTGGAAGCGACGATCGGCGGCATCCTGGCGACGAACGCCTCCGGTCCCGCCCGCTACCGCCATGGGACGGCGCGAGACCTGGTCATCGGCATGACCGTCGCGCTCCCGAATGGCGAACTCGTCAAGTCCGGCGGCCGGGTGGTCAAGAACGTCGCGGGCTACGACATGGCCAAGCTGCACATCGGCGCGCTCGGAACGCTGGGCATGATCGTCCAGGTCACCTTCAAGGTCGCTCCCCTGCCCGCGCGGTCCGAGGCGGTAGCCGTCACCGGCCCGCTTGCTGACGTTATGTCGATTAACGCCCGTCTCCACGATTCCGGCCTGCCCCTGCAGGCGTTGGTGCTGAGCAATGTAGCCGGACCGGTCTGGCGGCTGCTCGTCCGGTTCGCCGCCGGCGAAGCGGCCGTCGAGCGCGCCCTTCGCGACCTTCGGCTCCTGATCTCCGATTTTCCAGGCCTAACCACCAGCGCGGGCACTGTCAGTGAGCTGGAGCTTCTTCGCCCGGCCGTACGGGCGGAAGCTGGCGGGGACGTCGTCCTGCGCGCTTCGATTGCGCCCGCGGCGGCAGAGGAGGTCATAGGGCTGTTCGCGGCGCGGCAGGCCCTGACGGCAGCGTATCCAGCCTCCTGCGTCGTCTACGGCCGCTGGCCGGCGGCGAAAGGCATCCTGGCGGCGAGCGTGCGGGAGTTGCGCGCCAGCGTGGAAGAGCTGGGCGGCAGCCTGGTGGTGGAGGCGGCACCGCCGGGCCTGAAGGCGGAGGCCGGG
>DATMBD010000099.1:0-2435 GCA_035559355.1 Dehalococcoidia bacterium | reverse complement strand
TGGATCGGCGTCCCGCTCGCGCATGCGCCGCGCTGTCTCCTCCACCGAGGGCGGGGCGATGAAAATCAGGACGGCGTCCGGGAAGAGGCGCTTGATCGTGGCGGCGCCCTGGACGTCGACGCGGGCAAGCGCGTCCTTGCCCGCCGATAGCGCTCCCTCTATCTCCCCGCGCGGAACGCCGTTCCGGTGATCGTAGACGACGGCGTGTTCAACGAACGCGTCTTCGGCGAGGCGGCGGTCGAACTCCGCCTCGCTCAGGAAGTGGTAGTCGTAGCCCGGGATCTCGCCGGGACGAGGCGGTCGCGTCGTCGCCGTGACCACGCGATGGATCGAAGGCTCCCACTCGAGGATCAGGTCCCGGACGGAGTCCTTTCCCGCTCCGGAAGGGCCGGAGAGAACGACGAGCAAAGGCGGGCCCTCCGGTAACGGGGGCAGATCCTTAGGACGCACGCCGGTAGCGCGTTTCACCCCTAGCCTGCCATGAGGTCTTCCGGCGGAAGCGGGCGGCCGCTGCGGACGTCGAGGACGGTGGCGCCGAGCCCGGCGGGCGACGGCGCCGCCAGCTTCGCGAAGAAGTTGGGAAACGTCTTGCCCACGCACGCCGGATTCCTGATCCGCATGCCGGGCACCTTCAGCCCCAGGATCGAGAAGCACATCGCCACGCGGTGGTCGTCGTAGGTCTCAATCTCGGCACCGCGCAGCTCGGATGGGAAGACCTCGAGCGTATCGCCGTCTTCGACGACCCGGGCGCCGCATTTCTTGAGCTCCGTCGAAAGCGCCTGCACGCGCTCCGATTCCTGCAGACGGAGGCGGCCGAGGTCGACGAAGCGTGAAGGGCGGGCCAGCAGCGGCGCGACGACGATCGCCGTCAT
Source organism: Dehalococcoidia bacterium (assembly GCA_035559355.1). Taxonomy (GTDB): domain Bacteria; phylum Chloroflexota; class Dehalococcoidia; order DSTF01; family WHTK01; genus WHTK01. The sequence continues at coordinate 1,563 of DATMBD010000099.1, read as the reverse complement.
GATGGCGTCGCCGAGGTCACGGGCGCGGGAGAGGGGCGGGAAAGGCTCTCCCGGACCTGCCTGGAAGCGCGGCAGGAGGTCCAGGAAACGCGCGTCCGGCTGCCAGCCGCTCTCCGGCCACGCCGCCACCTGGAGTCGCGTTTCCGGAAGCAGGGCGCCCGCGGCCAAGAAGTAGCTGGCGCTGGAGCAGTCTGGTTCGATCTGGAACTCTCCGCCGCTGACCGGAAAAGCCTCGATCAGCTGCGCCGTCATCCGCACGTAGGCGGACTCCTCGGAGTCCTCGCCCACGACCGTCACCTTCCATCCGCCGACCCGGGCGGATAGCAACAGCGCCGACGCGAATTGGGAACTCTCCTCGATGCTGACGACGCAGGAACGGAAGCCCGTCGCCGTCCCGCCGGCGATCAAGGCCGGCAGCCGGCCATCCTGCGCCTGGACGTGGTAGCCCAACTGCCGGAGGGCATCGATGAGCGCGGCCTGCGGCCGCTCGTGCATGCGCGGCGTGCCGTGCAGGCGATACCAGCCTTCCCCCAAGCAGACCATCGCCATCAGAAAGCGCGCCACGGTGCCGGCGTTGCCGACGTAGATCTCCAGCGGCCGGTCAGCAGTGCCTGCGCGCGGCACGCGGCCACCGCGACCGGCGACGGTGATCGTGCGGTTGCATTCTTCGGCGGGGTCGCGCTCAACCGCGATCTCGAAGCCGAGGGTGCGCAGCGCTTCGACCATAATCTCCGTGTCCTCGCTCCACAGCGCGCCGCGCAGGGTGACGTCGCCTTCCCCGAGGGCGGCGAGGACCAAAGCCCGGTTCGTGATGCTCTTGGAGCCCGGGACCGTTACCCAGACCGGGGCGGGACGGGCCGGCGGCACGATCTCGACTACGTCCGGCAGGCCCATTCGTCACTCGTCCAGGTCGATCTTGCGGCGGCGGAGGCGCTCTTCCCAGGCCTGCTTTTCGGCGCGCTCCCGCATCGCGTCCGTGATCTCCTTGGCGCGCTGCCGCTCCTGCCAGAGGGTTCCGGTCAACATCTGCAGGAAGGAATCGGCTGAAGAAGGCAGCTCCACCCCCAAGCCCGGCGGGTCGCGCTGCGGCAGCTTTTCGAGGAAGATGTTGCGCTCGATCTGGGTCTCCGCCAACGAGCGAAACAGGGCTTCGTCTTCCCCTTCGCTGGCGATGAGGTCACCGAGGCGCTGGAGCTCGCCTATGTAGCGCTGCAGCCAGTGGACGACGTTCTCGCGATTGGTCATGAAGATGTCGTGGCTCATCTCCGGCTCCCCGGACGCGAGCCGCGTGAGATCGCGGAACGCGGGCCCGGAGAGGTTGGCAAGCTCCGGCCAAGCGTTGCTCTTGCGGGCCAGATTGAACAGCGCCACCGACGCCAGGAGTGGGAGATGACTGATCGCCGCCGCGTAAGCGTCGTGTTCGTCCGGGTCGAGGAAGAAGGGACGGGCGCCCAGCACCTGAGCCAGTCCCACGACGGCGTTGACCGCGCCCGGCACCGCGCGCACGCTGGGAACGATGGCGTAGGGCCTGCCCTCGAACAGCGCGGCCTCGGCCATGTGCAG
>DATMBD010000098.1:0-2555 GCA_035559355.1 Dehalococcoidia bacterium | reverse complement strand
CCAGGAGGATCAGGCAGAAAAGGCCTTTGCTCTTGGCCTGCTCGTCCGGGCCCACCTCTTGGCCCGCGACTTCGACGCCGCCGAGGCAGCGCTCGCGGAATTGCGGACGGTGGCCAGCGCGGTCGGGACGCAGCCACTGCGGGCCACCGCCAACGAGGCGAGCGCAAGGCTGGCGAGAGCGCAGGGAAACCTGGACGTAGCGAAGCTCGAATTCCAGGACGCCATTGATTTGTATGAGGTGACGAGTGCGGCATTCGACGCCGCCAGGCTGCGCCTGGAATATGCCCTCGTCCTGGCCGACCTTGGTCGCACAAGCGCCGCGCTGGAACAGGCAATCGCAGCCCAGACTGTCTTCAAACGCCTGGGAGCGAACCACCACGCGCGAAGGGCCGCGGACGCCGCCCATGAGCTGGCCGCTCGACTTGGAGAGCCGCCGTCCGGCAAGGAGTTGCCGTACAACCTCACGCCCAGGGAGGCGGAGGTACTCTGGCTCATCGCCGCGGGGAAGACGAACCAGGAAATCGCCGGCCAACTCGTGCTCAGCATTCGCACGGTTGAACGCCACGTGACCACCATCTACGAGAAGCTCCACCTTTCCGGCCGGTCCGCCCGCGCGTCGGCCGCCGCCATCGCCGTTACTCTCAAGGCCAACGCGTAGCTCGGCCCGGGCTCGAATACGTGTCGGGCGAAACGGGATTTGCGTGTCCGCACGCATCCTCCGCGCGCGCACCTCGACTACCTTTCAGCTACCGCGGACGCCGGACGCCTCGAGCACCCGGCGACCGCGGCAAAACGCAGAAGGGAGATCCCATTCGATGGCAGGCAGGAAATTCGGGATTGTCATGGCGGCGAAGGTCCCGGTGAGCTACTTCGCGCTGCCCGAGTCTGAGCGGGAGTTGCCCGGCAAGGCCTTCGAGCAGCTGATAGCGAAATACGCCGGCAAGATCGACTTTGTCCGGCGCTACTGGACCAGGAGCTTCACCACGGAAGTCACGGACGTCTTTGTGGTCGAGTGCGACGACTTGATGGACGTCCACCAATTCAACGAGGAATTGACCCAGATGTTGGCCTCCGGCGGCGACCCGGAGCGATTCGGCAAGGACGTCACCATCTGGGTGGGGATCAACCCGGACGCATAGCAGAAGGGAGGCTTGGGAGAAGGTTATGAACACGGAAGCGTTGCAAGCGCTTGCGGCGGGCCTCCGCGGCGAAACCATCGCAGCCGCCGACGACCGCTACGACGAGGCGCGCAAAGTCTGGAACAGCACAGTGGACAAGCGACCGGCCGCCATCGTCAGGGCCCGCGGAGTCGCTGACGTAATCGATGCGGTGAATTTCGCCCGGGAACAGGGCATGGGCGTTTCCGTCCGCGGCGGCGGCCACCACGTCAGTGGCGCGGCCGTCCTCGATGGAGGTCTCGTCATCGATCTCTCGGAGATGCGGTCGGTGCGCGTAGACGTGGCGGCGCGGCGGGTTCGCGCTGAGGGCGGCGCCCTGCTGATGGACTTGGACAGGGAGACGCTGGCTCACGGCCTTGTCGTACCAACGGGCCTGTTCTCCGAGACCGGCGTGGCGGGCCTGACGCTCTCAGGCGGCTACGGCTGGCTGCGTCGCAAGTACGGACTCAGCTGCGACAACCTCGTCTCGGCCGACGTGGTGACGGCTGATGGGCGTTTCGTCCAGGCCAGCGCCGATGAGAACCCGGACCTCTTCTGGGCTCTGCGCGGCGGAGGCACCGACCTCGGCGTGGTCACGTCCTTCGAGTTTCGGGCGCATCCCATCGGCGAACTCGTGTACTTCCTCTTTACTGCCTATCCGGCAGACGAAGCACCCCGCGTCCTTCGGGCGCTGGACGACTTCATGAAAACGGCCCCCCGTGATGCCAGCCCGCTGGCAGTCATCTGGACTTTCCCACCCACGGAGGCCTACCCGGAGGAGGTCTGGCACAAGCCTTTCGTCGCCGTAGTCGGGCCCTACACAGGTGCCGTGGAAGAAGGCGAAAGGGTCTATGAGCCGCTACGCAAGCTCGGCGAGCCCCTCCTCGAGATCAGCGAACGAATGCCCTTCTCGATCGTGCAAAAGCTGTTCGACGAAGAGTATCCCCGCGACGGCCGTTATTACTGGAAGTCGACCTACCTCAAGCGCCTGGACGATGAGGCGATCGCCACGCTTGTCAAGATGGGGGAGTTACGGCCCTCGCCCGCGACATCGCTCGATATCTGGCCCATGGGCGGCGCCATCGCGGACTTCGGGCCTCAGGACAGCCCCCTCGCCAACAGGGACGCTTCGTACTTGATCGGGATCGAGTCGAACTGGCGCTCGCTGCAGGACGATGCCGCCAACATCGCCTGGGCTCGCGATACGCAGGCCGCCCTGGCCCCGTACTCGACCGGCGCCTCCTACCTCAACTTCGAGGACGCGACCGAGGCCGGCCGGGTCAGAACGGCTTACGGCCCCAGCTACGACCGCCTGGTGGCGGTCAAGCGCCGCTACGACCCGACGAACCTCTTCCGTTCGCGACGGGGGCTAATCGACTAGGAGCCGCGCCGCCTTGG
>DATMBD010000097.1:0-12086 GCA_035559355.1 Dehalococcoidia bacterium | reverse complement strand
AACTTGACGTTCACGGCGTGCGGCAGCGTACCGTCTTTGAGCGGCACCTTGATCAGGTTCTTGCGAGCGATGTACGCGCCCTTACGGATGGCGTCCGGCACTTCGTTTGCCTTTCCCATGCCGGCGCCTACGTGGCCCTGGCGATCGCCCACCACCACCACAGCCATGAAACTGAAGCGCCGCCCGCCCTTCACGACTTTGGCGACGCGATTGATGAATACGACCTTCTCCTGAAGCTCGAGCCCGGTCGCGTCTACGCGTTGTGCAGCCGTCGTTACCATCAAATCCCGCCTAAAACTCCAGCCCGGCCGCGCGGGCCGCCTCCGCGAGCGCCTTCACCCGGCCGTGGAACGGGTAACCGCCGCGGTCGAAGACAACCCGGCTGATGCCCTTCTCCTTGGCCCTCTGCGCCACGAGCTTCCCTACCATGGTAGCGACCTCTGCCTTCTTCACGCCCGCCGTTTGGTCGCGCAGCCCGGCCTCGATGTCCGAAGCGGCGACGAGCGTCCGCCGCGAGACGTCGTCTATGACCTGGGCATAGATGTGCGAAAGGCTGCGATACACGGAAAGGCGCGGCCTCTCGCTCGTGCCGAAGAGGCGTTTGCGGACGCGCTGGTGGCGCCGGATGCGCGCCGCCCTCGGTGTCGCTGTCCTCTTCACGGCTAACGCCCCTTCCCCGATTTGCCCGCCTTGCGGCGCACTGTTTCGCCTTGGTAGCGGATGCCCTTGCCCAGGTAGGGCTCTGGCGGCCTCAGCTTGCGGATGTCCGCCGCCACCTGCCCAACGAGTTCTTTGTCGATCCCGTCGATGTGCACCCTCGGACCCTCGACCGAAAACGTAATCCCCGGCGGCGGCTCGATCTCGACAGGGTGCGAGAAGCCCAGCGACAGCACGAGCTTGCTGCCCTGCGTCTGGGCGCGGTAGCCCACCCCGACCAATTCCAGCGTCTTGCGAAATCCATCCGCGACGCCGGTGACCATGTTCGCCAAAAGGGCGCGGGTGAGCCCGTGCATCGCCCGCTCGCGGGCCTCGTCGCCGGGGCGGGTGACAAGGAGACGGCCGTCCTCGAGGTGCAGGCGCACTTCCGGCACCACCTCCCGGCTCAGCGTGCCCTTCGGCCCGGTCACGGTCACCCTTCGGCCGTCGATCTCGACCTTGACGGCTGGCGGCAGGGAGATTGGCGCTCTACCGATTCGCGACATCGTTCACCACACGTAGCAGAGGACTTCGCCGCCGATGCTCTTTTGGCGGGCCAGCTGGCCGGTCATCACGCCTTCCGGCGTCGAAAGAATCGCCACGCCCAGCCCGCCGAGGACCCTCGGTATCTCGCGCTTTTGGACGTACACCCGCAGCCCCGGCTTGCTCACCCGCTTGATGCCGGTGAGGACAGGCTCCTTGCGTCCCGTGTAGCTCAGCTCGATTTTGAGCAGGGCGCGGGCGCCGTCCTGGATCACCTGGTAATCGCGGATGAAGCCTTCCTCCTTCAGCACCTTGGCAATGGCCACCTTGATCTTGGAGGACGGCATCTGCACGCTCTCGTGCTTCGCGGACACGGCGTTGCGAATCCGCGTCAGCATATCGGCGATGGGGTCAGACATCGACACGTTATCGCCTCCTCCTCACCAACTGGATTTGGTCACCCCCGGGATCTGGCCTTCGAGGGCCAGCCGCCGGAAGCAGATGCGGCAGAGACCGAACATGCGAATGTAGCCTCTCGGCCGGCCGCAAAGACGGCAGCGGTTGCGCTTTCGAACCGGGAACTTCGGCGGTCGCGCCGCCTTGACGATCATCGAGACCTTTGCCACCTGTCCTCTCCCCTAGCTCCTGGCGAAAGGCATGCCGAGCAGCTCCAGCAGCCGTTTTCCTTCTTCGTCCGTCGGCGCGGTGGTGCAGATGTTGATCTGCATGCCCCGGATGCGGTCCACCTTGTCGTAGTCGATCTCCGGGAAGATCAACTGCTCGCGAACGCCGAGGCTGTAGTTGCCGCGCCCGTCGAACGCCTTCGTCGAGCAACCGCGGAAGTCGCGGATGCGTGGCAGCGCGGCGTTGACCAGCCGGTCGAAGAACTCGTACATGCGCTGGCCGCGCAGCGTCACCATCGCGCCGATGGGCATGCCTTCGCGCAGGCGGAAGTTGGCGATCGATTTCTTGGCGCGCGTGATCACCGCCTTCTGGCCCGTGATCGTCGCCAAGTCCGCCGGCGCCGTATCGAGGGCGCGCGCGTTCTCCCGCGCCTCGCCGAGGCCGATGTTGAGGACGATTTTCTCCAGCTTCGGCACCTGCATCGGGTTCTTGTACCCGAATTCGCGCGTCAGCGCCGGCACCACTTGCTCGCGGTACAACTGCTCGATGCGGGTCGTCTCGCGCACGCTAGTCAATGTCTGCTCCGCAACGTTTGCACACGCGGACCTTGACGCCGTCCTGGCGGAAGCGGACGCCCGTCCGGGTCGCCCGGCCGCACTCCTTGCAGACCACCATCACGTTCGAGACGTGGATCGGCGCCTCGCGCGTGACGATGCTGCCCGGCGTGGGCACGCCCGCCTGCTGCGTCGGCCGCTGGTGCTTCTTCATCAGGTTCACGCCTTCGACGATCACCCTGCCCTTCTTGGGGATCACCTGGCGCACCAACCCCGTCTTGCCGCGGTCTTTGCCCGTCAGGACAAGGACGGTATCGTTACGTCTCACCTTGTTCACCTAGATGACCTCCGGCGCCAAGGAGACGATCTTCATGAAGTTGCGCTCGCGCAACTCGCGTGCGACCGGCCCGAAGATTCGCGTGCCCTTCGGGTTCTGCTTGTCGGAGAGGATGACGGCGGCGTTGTCGTCGAAGCGGATGTAGGAGCCATCGGGGCGGCCGTAAGTCTTCGCCGTCCGCACCACCACCGCCCGGACGACGTCGCCCTTCTTCACGGCCGCCGCCGGCTGCGCCTGCTTCACGGAGGCGACGATCACGTCGCCGACGCCCGCGTAGCGGCGTCCCGTCCCTCCGACAACCTGGATGCACATGATCTCGCGCGCGCCCGAGTTATCGGCGACCTTGAGGCGGCTGAACTTCTGGATCACGCCTGCGCCTCCTCTTCCGTCTCCCCTGCTGGCGCCTCTTCCGACGCGCCTCCGGCCGCCGCCTCCTCAGGCGCCGTGGCAGGCTCCTCGACGAACGCCGCCGACGCCTCCGGCCGCAGCAGCGCCTCTTCGGGCACGCCGATCTCGCGCGGCGCGATCTCGGCCACGTTGCCGCGCACCAGCGTCTCGGCGATCCGCCAGCGCTTCTCCTTCGAGAGCGGCCGCGTCTCCTCGATGCGGACGATATCGCCGAGGGTGGCCTCGTTCCTGGGGTCGTGGGCCTTGTACTTCTTCGTGGAGCGGATGATCTTGTGGTACAGCGGATGCGGGTAGCGCCGCTCCACGGAAACGACGGCCGTCTTATCCATCTTGTTGCTCACGACCACGCCGATGAGGCTCTTGCGGCGGCCTCGTTGCTTCACGCGCCACCTCCCAGGGCGGCCAGCTCTCGCTGGCGCTGCAGCGTCTTGATGCGCGCGATCTTGCGCCGCGTCTTGCTGATCTCCTTCACGTTTTGCAGCTGGCGGGTTGCAACCTGGAGGCGCAGCGTGAACAGCTGGCGGTAGGCATCCTCCAGCTCGCGCCCCAGCCGTGCGCTGTCCATCTCCTCGAGTTCGGCGAATTGCCTGCTCCGCCTCGACATCAGACGACCTCGTGAGTCCTCTCCAGGACGCGCGTTGAGCAGGGCAGCTTGTGGGAGGCAAGCCGGAGCGCCTCCCGCGCCACATCGTCGCGCACGCCCGCGATTTCGAAAAGCATCCGGCCGGGCTTGACCACGGCCACCCAGCGGTCCGTCGGGCCCTTGCCGGACCCCATGCGTACTTCTGCCGGCTTCTTGCTGACCGGCTTGTCCGGGAAGATCCGGATCCAGACTTTGCCGCCGCGGCGCAGATGGTGCGTAATCGCGCGGCGGGCGGCCTCGATCTGACGGGCGTCGACCCAGGCCGCGGACGTTGCCTGCAGCCCAACTTCGCCGAACGTGACCTCGTTGCCGGCGTTGGCCATGCCCCGGCGGTGGCCTCGATGCTGCTTGCGAAACTTGACTCGCTTTGGCTGGAGCATGACTACGCCTCACCCGCCGTTTCCGGCGCGGGAGCAGCCGAGGCGACTGCCGGCTGGGCCGCGGCTGCCGCCGGCTGAGGCGCCGCCTCTTCCGCCTCCGCCCGTTCTTGTCGCTGCGGCAGCTCCGGAAGCACGTCGCCGCGGTAGATCCAGGCCTTCACGCCGATGCGGCCGAAAGTCGTATGCGCCTCTGCCTGCCCGAAGTCGACGTCCGCGCGCAGCGTGTGCAGCGGCACCCGCCCTTCCTTTTCCGTCTCCCGCCGGGACATCTCCGCGCCGCCAAGCCTTCCGGCGACCTGGATCTTGACGCCGCGGGCCCCGCGCTGCATCGTCCGCGTCACCGCCTGCTTCATGGCCCGCCGGAACGCCACCCGCCGCTCCAGTTGATCGGCGACGCTGCGGGCGACTAGGTACGCGTCCAGCTCCGGCTGCCTGATCTCGATGATGTTCACCCGTACGCGCCGGTTGGTCAGCTTTTCCAGTTCCGTGCGCAGTTCGTCCACCTTCTGGCCGCCGCGGCCGATGACAATGCCCGGCTTGGCCGTGTGGATGGTAACGATCACCTGGTTGGCGTTCCGCTCGAGCTCCACTCGGGAGACGGCCGCGTCCGAAAGGCGCTGGAAGATGAGCTTCCGGACCTGCAAGTCCTCATGCAGGAGTTCCGTGTAGTTCTTGTCCGCGTACCACTTGCTCTGCCACGGATAAAGGATGCCGAGGCGAAAGCCGATTGGGTGGACCTTGTGACCCATGTCTAGCCCCTGTCTTCCACGACGATGGTGATGTGAGCGAAGCGGCGCGTCCACGGCTTCGCCCGGCCGCGCGGCCCTGCCCGGTATCGGCGCAGACGCGTGCCATCGTCAGCGTAGGCCGCCTTCACCCGCAGCTCGTCCGCGGGCAGTTGGTAGTTGTTCTCCGCGTTCGCGGCCGCCGACTTCAGGATCTTCTCAACCCGCCGGGCCACGGGCATGGGCGCGTTTCGCAGGATGGCCACGGCCTCATCGACGCTGCGGCCCTTGATCGGCTGCAGGAGAAGCCGCACCTTTCGCGGCGATATTCGTACGTTGCGGGCGACAGCCTGGACCTCCACTTACCGCCTCCGTACCTGCGTGGTCCGCTCTGACCGGCCGGCGTGGCCGCGGAACGTGCGCGTGAGGGCGAATTCGCCCAGGCGATGACCCACCATGTTCTCGGTCACGAATACGGGCACGTGGCGCCGGCCGTCGTGCACGGCGATCGTCAGACCGACCATTTCGGGCATGATCGTCGACGCGCGAGACCACGTGCGGATCACCGTGCGGCCGCCGGCGCGCTGAGCGGCCTGCACCTTCTTGAGGAGCTTCTCGTCGACGAACGGCCCCTTCTTCGTAGACCGCGACACTTAGGCTCCTCCCTCCGATGCGCAGGCGGGCCATCGGCCCGACGGGCCATCAGGCCATGTCCAGTTTGTCGTTACGCGTCCCATTTCGTTCGCCTGCATCCGCTTCTATGTTATGTCTCGTAACGCCGGCGCACGATCAGCTTGTCGCTCGGCTTCTTGCCGCGGGTGCGGTATCCCAGGGTCGGCTTGCCCCACGGCGTCTTTGGCGAGGGGTGACCGATGGGCGCCTTGCCTTCGCCGCCGCCGTGAGGGTGGTCGCGCGGCGTCATCGCCGAGCCGCGGACCTGCGGCCGGCGGCCCAGCCAGCGCATCCGCCCCGCCTTGCCAAGCTTCACGAGCGCGTGCTCCACGTTGCTCACCTGGCCCACCGTCGCCATGCAATCGACCGGTACCCGGCGCATCTCTCCGGACGGCAGGCGCAGGAGGGCGTATTTCTCCTCCTTGGCCATCAGCTGCGCCGATGCCCCGGCGCTGCGCACGATTTGACCGCCGCGGCCGGCCACCAGCTCCACGTTGTGCACGACAGTGCCGGACGGCATGTTCCGCAGCGGCAGGGCATTGCCGACCCGGATCTCGGCGTCCGGCCCTGCCTGCACGATGTCGCCGACGGAAAGGCCGGTGGGCGCCAGGATGTAGCGCTTTTCACCGTCTCGGTAATGGATCAGGGCAATGCGCGCCGTCCGGTTCGGGTCATATTCGATCGACGCCACCTTGCCCGGCACGCCGGTCTTGTCGCGCTTGAAATCGATGATCCGTAGCTTCTGGCGCGAGCCTCCGCCGCGGTGGCGGACGGTGACTTTGCCGCGGTTGTTGCGGCCGGCGGTCTTCGACTTCGGCCGCGTCAGCGACTTCTCCGGCTGCGCCTTCGTGATCTCGCCGAACGTGTAGCCGCTGGCGCCGCGCCGGCCGGCGGAAGTGGGCTTGAACTGCTTTACCGGCACGTTGCTGCCTCCCCTCCGTCCAAGCACCCCGGCAGATGGGCAAGCGGGCTGACGCTCAGGATGCCGAAACCTCCTCGCCTCTGCTCGATAGCAACTTCGCCCGTTAATTCGTCCATCACACGCCCTCGAAGAGCTGGATGCTGTTGCCGGGCGCCAGCGTCACCACCGCCTTCTTCCAGTCCGGCGAGTATGTGAGCCGGCGGCGGAAGCGGCGGCCGCCGTGCGGCTTGCCCTTCATCGTCATCACGTTCACGCTCGTCACGGTGACGTCGAAGGCCTTCTCCACCGCGGCCTTGATCTGCGGTTTGTTGGCCCTGGGGTCCACTTCGAAGATGTATTTGTTGGCGCCGGAAAGAGCGGTGCTCTTTTCGGTCACCAGCGGTCTCAGGATCACGGCGTACGGGTTTAGCTGCTTATCCACGCGCTGCCACCTCCGGGAGCGGGGCGATCCGCTTCGACGCCCGCTCGCCGCCCCAGAGCGCCTCCGCCCGCCGCACCGCGTCCTCGGTCATCACCAGCCCTCGGCAGCCGAGCAGGTCGGCGACGTTGAGGTAATCGGCGGGCAGCACTTTGGCTCCGGGGAGATTGCGGGCGCTGAGCAGGAGGTTGCGGTCTGGCGAGCCGGTCACGAGGAGGACGCTGCGGTCCAGTTCCAGGCGGACCAGCACTTCCTTGACGGCCTTCGTCTTGGGCGCATCCAGCTCCAGGCCGCGCACGACCTTCAGCTCCCCGTCCTGAACCTTGGCCGATATCGCCGAACGGATGGCGAGGCGCCGCACTCGTTTGGGGAGCGCCTGCTTGTAGGACCTCGGCTTCGGGCCGAAGGAGATGCCGCCGTGGCGGTGGTGCGGCGCGCGGATCGAGCCCTGGCGGGAGGCGCCGATTCCCTTCTGGCGCCGGATCTTCCGCGTGGAACCCTGGACTTCGCCCCTCGTCTTGGTGTTCGCCGAACCGGCTCGCCGGTTGGCGAGCTGTGCGAGCAAGGCCTGCCGGAGCGCCGCGCGGTGCGGCGGCAGGCCGAATACGAGGTCGTCCGCGTCGATGCTGCCGACCTCCGTCCCCTGCGTGTCGTAAACCGTCAGCCTCATGACGAGCGGCCGTCCTTTCGGCCTGTCCTCCTAATCCGCACGAGGCCATTCACTCCGCCGGGCACAGCTCCCTCCAGGAGAAGGACGCCGCGCTCTGCGTCAGCCTGGAAGACGCGCAGGTTCTTGACCGTGACCTGCCGATCTCCCATGTGGCCGGCCATGCGCAGTCCCTTGCGGACGCGGCCCGGCGTCGTGCCCGATCCAATGGAGCCGGGGGCGCGGTGACGGTCCGACTGCCCGTGCGTCTTCGGCCCGCCTCGGAAGTGATGGCGCTTCACGCCGCCAGCGAATCCTCGTCCCTTGGACGTTCCCACGACGTCGACGATGTCGCCCTGCTCGAAGAGCTCAACCCCCAGCTTCTGGCCGACTTCGTACTGGTTAGGGTCGTCCACCCGCACTTCGCGCAGGAAGCGGAAGTTCCCCAGGCGCTTCACGTGCCCTCGCAGCGGCGCGTTGAGGCGTTTGCGCTCGCCAAACCCGATCTGGATGGCGTCGTAGCCGTCCTTTTCCTTCGTCTTGATCTGGACGACGACACAAGGACCCGCCTCCACGACGGTAACCCCTTTCGCCTCCCCCGCGGACGTGAACACCTGCGTCATGCCCAGCTTGCGGCCGAGGATTGCTTCCACTAGGACCACCCCTCGCGGCGCAATCGGGCGGGCGGGCGGGCGATAAAGGCCGCCGCCAGCTTTCCGCTCCGTTCCTCTCGCTTCTTGCTTGCCATGCCTACAGCTTGATCTCGATGTCAACGCCGGCGGGCAGTTGCAGACGCATGAGCGTATCCACCGTGCGCGAAGACGGCTCGATGATGTCGATCAGACGTTTGTGGGTCCTGATCTCGAATTGCTCCCGCGAGTCCTTGTCCACGAAAGGCGACCTGTTGACCGTGAACTTCTTGATCTCGGTCGGAAGGGGGACAGGGCCGGCAACGGACACTCCCGTTCGCTCCGCGGCCTCCACGATCTGCTCCGCAGACTGGTCCAGGATGCGGTGGTCGAAAGCCTTGAGCCGGATGCGGATCTTCTGCCTGGGCATCGGTTACCGGCAAACGGACTGGCCGCCGAGCGCATTGACTCGCACCCGTCCAGTCCCTTGCTTCGCACTCCTTCCGTTGCTCAATTCCTGCCTCATCGGCTACCGCCTTACCTTGACGCGCGCACCGAGCTTCTCCGCTATCGAAGGCGGCACGACTTCGTAATGGTCGAACTCCATCGTGTGGGTTGCGCGTCCCTGAGTCAGAGAGCGCAAGTCCGTAGTGTAACCAAACGTCTCCGCTAGCGGAATCAGGGCGCGGATGATCTGCATGCTTCCGAATGCCTCCACGTCCTGGACGTGCCCGCGCCGGGCGTTGATATCGCCGAGGACGTCGCCGAAGAACTGCTCCGGCGTCCGCACCTCAACCTTCATGATCGGCTCCAGCAGCACCGGCTCCGCGTTCTCCATGGCCTTGCGCATGCCCTCGATGCCCGCCATGCGGAACGCCATCTCGGACGAGTCGACCGGGTGCGTCGAACCATCGACGAGCGCGACCTTGACATCGACGACCGGATAACCGCCCAAGGGTCCGGTCTCCAAGGCGTCCTTCACGCCCTGCTCGGTGGGGCCGACGAATTCCTTCGGCACCGCCCCTCCCACGACCTTGTTCTCGAAGACGAAGCCGGCCCCGCGCTCCAACGGCTCCACTTCCAGCACCACGACGCCGTACTGACCGCGGCCGCCCGTCTGCCGCACAAAGCGGCCCTCCGCGCGCGTGGGCCGGGTCAGCGCCTCGCGGTACGCCACCTGCGGCCTGCCGACGTTGGCATTGACGCCGAACTCGCGCAGCATGCGGTCGACGATCACCTCCAGGTGGAGTTCGCCCATGCCGGAGATCAAAGTCTGTCCGGTCTCCTCGTCGAAGCGAATGCGGAAGGTGGGGTCTTCCTCAGCCAGCTTGCCCAGGGCTTCGCCCATCTTGTCCTGGTCTGCCTTCGATTTGGGTTCGATGGCGATTGAGATGACAGGCTCAGGGAATTTGATCGGCTCCAGCAGGAGAGGTTTCTGCGGATCGGCCAACGTGTCGCCGGTGAGGGTGTTCTTGAGGCCGACGGCTGCGACGATGTCGCCTGCGTAAACTTCGGAGACCTCTTCCTGCTTGTTGGCGTGCATGCGCACGAGGCGACCGAAGCGCTCGTTCTGGTTGCGGCTGGTATTGCGCACCGTCATGCCGGAAGCGGCGCGCCCTGAGTAGACGCGCATGTAGGCCAGCCGGCCGATGTACTGGTCGGTGACGATCTTGAAGACGAGGGCGCTCAGGGGCTCGTTCTCGTCAGCCGCCCGCTCTACCGGCTCGCCCGTTCTCACATCCGTGCCCTTGACGGGCGGGATGTCGATGGGCGAAGGCAGGTAGTCGACGACGGCGTCCAGGAGCGGCTGCACGCCCTTGTTCCGCAGGGCTGAGCCGCACAGCACCGGCGTGATCTCGCCCTCGAGCGTCGAGCGGCGCAGCGCCTTCTTGAGCTCCGTGACGCTGACGTCGTGTCCCTCGATGTAGGAAATCATCAGCTGCTCGTCGACCTCGCCCACCTTCTCGAGGAGGCGATCGCGCGCCCGCTCGAATGCGTCTTGCATCTCCGGAGGGATATCGCGCACCTGCGGCTGGTCGTCGCGCTCGCCAGAGAAGTAGATCGCCTTCTGCTCCACGAGGTCGATGACGCCCTGGAAGTCGGCCTCGACGCCCCAAGGTATCTGGATGGGCACAGGGTTTGCATTCAGGCGCTCGCTGATCATGGTGACGGTGCGCCAGAAGTCGGCGCCGGTGCGGTCCATCTTGTTGACGAAGCAGATGCGGGGGACGTTGTATCGGTCTGCCTGGCGCCAGACCGTCTCCGACTGGGGCTCCACGCCCGCGACGGCGTCGAAGACGACGACGCCGCCATCGAGGACGCGCAGACTGCGCTCCACCTCGACCGTGAAGTCGACGTGGCCCGGCGTGTCGATGATGTTGATCTGGTGGCCGCGCCACTGCGTAGTGGTAGCCGCGGCGGTTATCGTGATTCCGCGCTCGCGTTCCTGGGCCATCCAGTCCATGACCGCGGTGCCCTCGTGAACCTCGCCGATCTTGTACGTGCGCCCCGTGTAGTAAAGGACGCGCTCGGTCACCGTCGTCTTGCCGGCGTCGATGTGGGCAATGATGCCGATATTGCGTAGGTTCTCGATGGCGATCGGACGGGGCATGGGTTCTCTTACCAGCGGTAATGGACGAAGGCGCGGTTCGCCTCCGCCATCCGGTGCGTGTCTTCGCGGCGCTTCACGGTAGCGCCTTGACCGTTTGCGGCGTCCATAAGTTCGGCAGCCAGCTTCTCCGCCATCGATCGGCCGCGCCGGGCGCGAGCAGAGCGCACCAGCCAGCGCATGGCCAGGGACGTGCGCCGTTCGGCGCGGATGTCCACCGGCACCTGGTAGGTGGCGCCGCCGACGCGCCGAGGCTTCACTTCGATCGCGGGCGTCGCGTTGCGAAGAGCCTGGTCGAACACGTCCAGCGCCGGCCTGCCGCCTTGCTGCTCGAGACGGCCCAACGCATCGTAGACGATCCGCTCCGCGATGCTCTTCTTGCCGTCCTTCATCACCTTGTTGATGAACATCTGCAGCGTCTTGCTGTGGTACTTGCCGTCCGGGGGGATCTCCCGCTTCGGTGCACGCCCTCGACGAGCCATGGCTAGCCGGCCTTCCGCGCGCCGTACTTGCTGCGACCCCGCCGGCGGTTGGCAACGCCGGAGGAGTCCAGAGCGCCGCGAATGATGTGGTAGCGCACGCCGGGCAGGTCCTTGACGCGCCCACCGCGGATCAAGACCACGGAGTGTTCCTGCAGGCTGTGCCCCTCGCCCGGAATGTACGCGGTGACCTCCATGCCGTTGGTGAGCCGCACGCGCGCGATCTTCCGCAAAGCGGAGTTCGGCTTCTTGGGCGTCATCGTCCGGACCTGCACGCAAACGCCGCGCTTCTGCGGGGAGCCCCGTGTCCACTCCGTCGTGTTGTGGAGGGCGTTGTAGCGCCAGCGCAGGGCAGGCGCCTTCGTCTTCCGCGTCGGCTTCTTGCGCCCCTTGGTCACGAGCTGATTTATCGTCGGCACTGCCTGCTTCCTTCTCCTTCTCATCCCCCGGACACGCGTAAAGGTCGAAAGCCCTATTCCTGAGCCAGTCGGCCTCTCGCGAAGAGTCCTTGATTGTTAGGAACGGCCGACCGTGGTCACTTTCAGGTCAATCGACCCTACGACCAGAGGTCAGAGGGGACGTACCAAATGAGAAGCGTACAGATTCGCCGAGAACGTGTCAACTAAATGGACGGAGGCTGGGAGGCTGCTGCCGCCTCCACGCGCCGGCACCGCGCGAGCCGTCCGCCCGTTACCCCGATTGGCGGGCGGCCCGCCGAATGGGCCGGATGATAGCAGCAATGGCCACCACCTTCCCGTCCTCTACCAGCGGCGTAATGCTGAAGTCGACGCCGATGCGGCTGCCGTCCGCTCTCAGCGACGAGACCGCCAGCACTTCGCCGCCGCTGTACTTCGTGACGCCG
>DATMBD010000096.1:0-4882 GCA_035559355.1 Dehalococcoidia bacterium | reverse complement strand
GGCCGGATGATAGCAGCAATGGCCACCACCTTCCCGTCCTCTACCAGCGGCGTAATGCTGAAGTCGACGCCGATGCGGCTGCCGTCCGCTCTCAGCGACGAGACCGCCAGCACTTCGCCGCCGCTGTACTTCGTGACGCCGGTTTCCAATACGCGGTCGTAGCCAGCCCAATGGTCGTCCTTCTGGTTGTCCGGGATGAGCATGTCGATGTTCTCGCCTATCGCCTGCTCCCGCGTCCAACCGAAAATACGCGCGGCGCTGTCATTCCATTCCAGGATCGTGCCGTCGTTGCTGGCGATGATCACGCCTTCGCCCGCCTTGGCGATTAGCTGACCGTATAAGCGGGAAACCGAATCGGCGTCGCTCATCTCATCCCTCCTCGAACCGCGGAAGCACAGCCCGTAGCCGTGTTCAGGCCTATTGTCCGCGAAGAGCCTGCGCTGTGCACGCCTCGTCGAGGATTCTGACCTTACTGCAGGCGGCCGCGCAGGGCGAGGAACGCCAGACTGATGCTGACCGCGCCCAGGCAGGCAATCGCCACCACTGCCGGGCCGATGTCCTCCACAACCCAACCCCGCATCGAGAGCGCCCGCATGCCGTCGAGGATGTAGGTCATCGGATTGACGGTGGCGGCGACCTCGAGCCAGCCGGCGAGAGCTTCCTTCGGCGCGAACAGGGTGGTCATGAACATGAGCGGCATGGTCAGGAACCACATGCTTTGCGTGGCCTGGGCGTTGCCCGTCTTGAGCGCGATCGCAAAACCGATACCCGAGTAGGCCAACCCGAAGGAACTCGCCAGGAGGACCAGCGCCAGCGCGCCAACGATGCCAGTTTCGAAGTTGAGCCCCGTGGCCACGGCCACGACGAGCACCACGAGCGCTTGCACCATGATCCGGAAGAAGTCGGCGCTCATCGCACCGACGAGTAGAGCGATGCGGCTGGCGGGCGTGAGCAAAAGCTTGTCGAAGTAGCCGCTTTCGATGTCGGTCACCATGTTTAGGCCCGCGCTACCTCCCTGGACGGCGAAGAGCAGCGCCATCGGCAGAAGAAAGCCCTCGAAGTTCGTCAGGCCCGACTGGTTCGCGAACTGCTCCAGCGATCCGAGCGTCACGAAGTAGAAGAAGATGGGGACTATGAGGTTCGGGACCAAGTAGGCCGGCGTGCGCACGGCGAGGCGCAACTCCCGCACCGCCAGCAGGCCAATCGCTCGCGCCGTCTGGCGCCCGAAGTGCCAACGCGGCAGCGCCGGCTGGCGCAGCACGGCCGTCTCACCGGTTGCCATTCTCGGTCCCTCCTCCCGTTTCCGCTCCCTCCAGGCGGGAGCCAGTCGCCTTCAGGAACACTTCGTCCAGGCTTGGCCGCGAGACGGCCACGGGCCCCACTGGCACGCCGGCCGAATCCAGCAGCCGCACGACCTGCGCCACGGCTTGGGTGCCGTTTTCGACGAACAAGGTCAGGCCGGCGTCGTCGGAACGGATGTCGCGCAATCCATCCGTTTTTGCCAGGAGCGAGCGGGCGTCCTCCACGCGTTCCCGATGGACCGCAACCGTGACCACATCCGCCCCAACCGCGGCCTTCAGGGCTTCCGGCGTGCCTTCTGCGACGATGCGGCCGTGGTCGATGATCGCCAGCCTCCCGGCCAGACGGTCGGCCTCCTCCAAATAGTGGGTCGTGAGGAAGACGGTCATTCCCATCTCGCGATTGAGGCGCTGGACCTCGGCCCAGACCGCCTGCCGACTCGCCGGGTCCAGCCCCTCGGTAGGCTCGTCCAGGAACAGCAGGCGGGGACGGTGGACGAGTGCGCTCGCCAGGTCCAGACGGCGCTTCATGCCGCCTGAGTACGTCTTGACCTGGCGGTCGGCCGCGTCCGTGAGCCCGACGAGCTCCAGCAGTTCGACGGCTCGCGCTCGGGAGGCGCCGGCGTTCATGCCGAACAGACGGCCTTGCAGCTCCAGCAGCTCGCGTCCTGTCGCCAGCGCGTCCAAGCCCGCCTCCTGCAGCGCCACGCCGATCGACCGCCGCACCGCGTGCTGCTCCCGCGTCACGTCAAACCCGGCCACGTATGCGCGCCCGGAGGTGGGCCGCAGCAACGTGGTGAGCATGCGCACGGTCGTCGTCTTGCCGGCGCCGTTCGGTCCGAGGAAGGCGAAAACCTCCCCTTCGTCGACGGCGAGGTTCACGCCATCGACGGCGACGATGCCGCCCTTGAACTCACGCCTCAGCTGTTCTGTCTCGATCGCGGGCAAATAGGCCTCCTGGCTTTGCGGCTGACGGGGAGACATGCGGATGCCGGCACCAAGCATTGTCTACCGAACGCTCGTTCTAGTCAACCGGAGCTAGGCCTTCCTCCCGACGTTTGGCGTCAGGAGGAACGAGGGCCGCCTCCTCGACTTCGCTCTCGACTTGGCCGCACGCCCCGCAAGCCGCCGTCTTCCTGGTTCCAAGCCCAGACGCCGGCCGCCTAACCCGGACTCCCTACCTTGATGATCCGGATTCGGTCGAATGCGGAGCCGGTCTGCCGGCGGGTCAGCGATGGGAGTATCCTCTGACCGTCACGCGTCCACGCGCTCCGGAGGAGGATGGCCGTGCTGAGCAAAGAAGACAACGAGCTCTTGTGTCGCGTAGGCCCTGGCACGCCCATGGGCAACCTGTTCCGCCAGTTCTGGCTGCCCGCCGCACGCTCCGACGAGCTGCCGGCGCCGGACTGCCCGCCGCGGCGTCTCAAGCTCCTCGGCGAAGAGCTCATCGGCTTCCGGACCACGTCCGGAAACGTCGGGCTCATCCAGAACGCCTGCCCTCACCGCGGCGCCTCGCTCTTCTTCGGCCGCAACGAGGAGGAGGGTCTGCGCTGCGTCTACCACGGCTGGAAGTTCGACGCCACGGGCCAATGCGTAGACATGCCCTCGGAGCCGACGGAGAGCAACTTCCGCACCAAGGTCCGTGCCCGCGCCTACCCCTGCGTCGAGCGCGGCGGCATCATCTGGGCATACCTGGGGCCGCGGGAGGTGCCGCCGCCGCTACCGCAGCTGGAGGCCAATATGCTGCCGGAGGACGAGGTCCTTCTCGAGACCGCCCATCGCAGCTGCAACTGGATGCAGGCCCTGGAGGGCGACATCGACACGAGCCACATCGGCTTCTTGCACAGCGGCGTTGAGGCCCTGGAAAACCAGCGGCCGGGCAGCTTCGCCTATTACGCCCTCAAGGACAAGGCGCCCCGCTACGTAGTCGTCGACACCGAGTTCGGCACGTCTTACGGCGCCTACCGCCCCGCAGAGCCGGGCTACACGTACTGGCGCATCGCCCACTTCCTGTTCCCATGCTTCTCGATGATCCCCACCGGCATCCTCGGTCGCCAGGTGCTGGCGCGTGCCTGGGTGCCGCTCGACGACGAGAACTCGATGCTCTACAGCATGGCCGCGCGCGCCGGCAACGACATCGTCGGGCGGGCGGCCACGATTTTCGGGCACGAGGAGTACATTCCGGACTCGACGGCCTGGCTGGGCCGCTCGCGCGGCACCCGCCAGGCCTCCAACGACTACCTCATCGATCGCCAGGCGCAGAAGGCAGGCAGCTTCACCGGCATCGCCGGCGTGCACACTCAGGACATGTGCGTCACGGAGAGCATGGGCGCGATTATGGACCGTACCCACGAGCACCTCGGCACGTCTGACGCGATGGTCATACGCACCCGCCGGGCGCTGCTGCGGGCGGCCAGGGAGCTTCGCGACCACGGCAGGGCGCCGGCGCTCGTCGACCGGCCCGAGCTGTACCTGACGCGCTCGGGCGGCGTCATCCTCCCCGAAAGCGCCGACTGGCTTCTGGCGACCGAGCGCTTGCGGCAGCCCTTCGTCTCCCACCCCGGGCTGAGCGAGGCGCCGCTCCAGGTCTGAGCGCCGGATCTTCGGCTGGCAAGGCGCTGGGCCACGCTGCGCCTTGCAGCGCTCGGCGAGACCGGCTAGTCGCGGCCGCGGCCGTTACCCCGGCCTCGGCGATTGGTGTCCTTGGGCGGCTTGTCGGCGTCATCCGGCCGGACTCCGATAGGCGCACCGGCGCCACCGTTGTCAAACCCCAGTAAGTTATCCAGCCGCGAGCGCACGAACCAATCGACGATGATTGAGGAGCAGCGCTTGCCGCCCGAGAAGCTGCCCGAGGGGAAACAGACCGGCGCCCGGATGACGTCCGGTGGCGGCTGGAAGGGCGTCGAGGGCTTGCCGTCGAAGTAGGCAAGCAGGATGTCGCGCATGGCCCGGAAGGCAATCGTCGTGCTGAGGATGTTCGTGAGCGGCGCGTTGTCGGCGTTGCCCGCCCAGACGGAGACGACGATGTCAGGCGTGTAGCCGAATGCCCAGGTCTCGCCGATCTTGCCGCGATCGGGCCCGTTGGGGTCGTAAGGTTCGCTCGTGCCGGTCTTCACGGCTACCTGATGGCCGGGAATGGCGAGGCCGCCGCAACCGAACGTCAAGCACTGGGCGTTGGGATCCGTGAGGATGCTGTTGACCAGGAAGGTCTCTGCGGCCGGAGCGACGCGGACCTCCCTGCGCTGAGAACCGACGTCGTAGAGCACGCGGCCGCTGCGATCCGCAACTCTGAGGATGGAGATCGGCTCCAGGGGGAGGTCGCTGCCGGTTTCGAACGAAGGCCTTCCTCTCATGACGCCGCCCGCAGCGAGGAAGCTGTAACCGTGGGTGAGGTCCAGCTGCGTCAAGTCGACGCCCCCGATCGCGATCGCCGGGCCGTAGGAGCCAGTCAGGGTATCGAAGCCCAGCTGCCGCGCGAAGCGGACGATATCCGGAACGCCAATCGCCTGCGCCACCTTGAACGCCGGCACGTTCAGCGAGTTGCCGAGGGCCGAGCGCAACGTGATCGTGCCTTGGAAGTTGTG
>DATMBD010000095.1:0-6857 GCA_035559355.1 Dehalococcoidia bacterium | reverse complement strand
TCAGACGCGTGGCAGCGAGTCTGCAGTCGTGTATATGGGGGCTGCCTCGACCAAGCCGCCGATATGCCCGTGGCGGCGGCTGAGGCGGTCAGCTATAGTGACGTTAGCGCCGTTGCGTGGCCGGCATCGTCAATTCGGACTCGGCGTCCGACGCGTAACGTCTGTCTTATAGCGGCGCGGCCAGCGGGGGTAGCTCAGTGGTAGAGCTCCTGCCTTCCAAGCAGGCTGTCGCGGGTTCGAGTCCCGTCCCCCGCTCCATTACAATCACGGCATTAAAGCCGCGCCGGATCTCAGACCGGGGCCTTCCTCCGATCGCGGGGACGGCCAACTGAGGCGGCGTCACCCGTAAGAAGGCGCCTGCCCACCGCGGGCCGGTTCTCACCCGCACAATCGGCGCACCGCCTCCAACCATCAGATCTTGCCTTGAAGAAGCCGGTTACGGCTCTCCAAACCCCGAACTTACGCACGAAAACGTGGTCTGCTGGCACAAGCTTCGGTTCGGCGTGATAAGCAGCCGGCGCGGAGGCCCCCTTAGCCCGCTGCCGCCGCCTGGCTGTATCCTGTGCGTTAGGAGTTGATTCGACGATGAGAGCCGAGGCTGCCATTGGCATTGGGCCCACGTGGCAGGACGCCTTCGAGGAAGCGCGAGCCGCGTTGCCCATGCTGCGCGACGGCGTCCGCGCGGACCTCGCCTTGCTCTTCGCCAGCGACGCCTATGGAGATGGCCTGTCCGATCTGGTGAAGGCGGTGCGGCAGGCGAGCGGCGCCGGCGTGCTCATCGGCTGTTCCGGTCAGGGCGTCATCGGGCCCGCCCGTGAGGTAGAGGACAGGCCGGCAATCGCCCTGCAGGTCTTCTCCCTGCCCGGCGCGATGTTGAAGCCGGTGCGGCTGAGCCCGACGGATCTGGAAGGCTCGGCGGCATGGCAGGAGGAAGTGGCCACCGCTGGAAGAGAGGCCTCGGCGTTTATAACGTTCGTCGATCCCTTTACGGTCGATGGCGAAAGGCTGCTGAGTAGCCTCACGGACTGTCTCGGACAGGTGCCCCTCGTAGGCGGCCTGGCATCGGGGAGCTTCGCTCGCGGCCGCACCTACCTCTTCCTCAATGACGACGTATTCGCGGACGGCGCTGTCGGACTGGCCCTGGGGGGCGCCTATACGGTACGGACGGTCGTCTCTCAGGGCTGCGAGCCGATCGGCGAGACCTGGACGATAACCGGCGCCCACGGCAACGTCATCGAGACGATCGGCATGCGGCCGGCGCTGGATGTGCTGATCGAGACCTTCGAGGCGTTGCCGGCGGAGATGCAAGAGCGGGCCCGTCGCAACTTGCTCGTCGGCTTGGCCATGAACGAGTACCGTGACGAGTTTCGCCGCGGCGATTTCCTGGTACGGAACCTCCTGGGCATCGACCAGCAGAGCGGCGCCATCGCTGTCGGAGCGCTGCCGCGCGTCGGCCAGACGCTCCAGTTTCAGGTGCGCGACCCCGACGCGGCGGACGAGGACCTGAGGCAAATGCTCGCGCTGACGAAGTCGGAGCTCGGCGGGCAGGCGCCGGTGGGCGCGCTCCTCTGTTCGTGCAACGGGAGGGGGATGGGACTCTTCGGCGTCCCCGACCACGACGCGAAGGTGCTGGCCGACCTGATCGGTCCGGTCCCGGTGGCGGGCTTCTTCTGCAACGGCGAAATCGGCCCCGTGGACGGCAAGAACTTCCTCCACGGCTTCACCGCCAGCGTGGCGCTCATCCTGCCCATCAGGCCGAGCCTCTAACCCGCGTCAAGCCGGGATAGAGGACGAATTTTCGCCGTCTCCGAGGGCCTGCGCTTGGCATTTGTAATAGAATGTGCTGAACGGCCGTTCAGCAGCAAAGGACGAGGGAGAGATGCTCAGCAAGCAGGACAACGAACTCCTCTGCCGGGTCGGGCCCGGGACGCCCATGGGCGAGCTCATGCGCCAGTACTGGCTGCCGGCGATGCGCTCGGACGAACTGCCGGCGCCGGACTGTCCGCCGCTCCGGGTCAAGCTCCTGGGCGAAGAGCTCATCGGCTTCCGGACCACGTCCGGCAAAGTCGGCCTCATCCAGAACGCCTGCCCCCATCGCGGCGCCTCGCTCTTCTTCGGCCGCAACGAGGAGGAAGGGCTGCGCTGCGTCTACCATGGCTGGAAGTTCGACGTCGAAGGCCGCTGCGTGGACATGCCGTCGGAGCCCGCCGAAAGCAACTTCAAGAACAAGGTCCGCGCCCGCGCCTACCCGTGCGTCGAGCGCAACGGCATCGTCTGGGCCTACATGGGGCCGCGGGAGGTGCCGCCGCCTTTGCCGCAGCTCGAAGCCAACATGGTCGAAGGCAGCACCGTGAACACCGTCCTCCGCGACTGCAACTGGATGCAGGCCCTAGAGGGCGACATCGACACCGTCCACTTCGTCTTCCTGCACTACGGCCACCTCAAGCTGGAGGACACCTACGAGGGCGGATTCTTCAACATCCAGGTCAAGCACCGAGCCGCCGGCTACTCCGTGGTCGACACCGAATTCGGCGCTTGCTACGGCGCCTACCGGCCGGCTGAGCCCGACACCTACTACTGGCGGGTCGCTAACTGGCTGTTCCCGTTCTACACTCAGGTCCCGCCCGGCACTCTGGCAGTCAAGCGTCATTTCCGAGCCTGGGTGCCCATGGACGACCACCACACCCTGTTCTTCGGCGTCACCGCGCCATCAGACCCGGTGGAGGACGACCCGGAGGCTCAGAAGCGGCCCTTCAAGCGCGTGCAGGAGATGCTCCCGGACACGACGGACTGGTACGGCCGCTCCCGCCCGAAGGCGCAGGCCAGCAACGATTACCTGTTGGACCGCGAGTTCCAGATGAGCGGCGAGAGCTACACGGGCCTGCCCAGCGTCTTCCTCGAAGACCAGGCGATTACGGAAAGCATGGGGCCGATCTACGAGCGCAGCCAGGAGCACCTGGGCACCAGCGACTCCATGATCATCCGCGTGCGGCGGTCGCTGATCAAAGCCGCGGTCGCCCTCCGTGATCACGGCGTGGTGCCGCCCGGCGTCGACAACCCGGAGGTCTACGGCCAACGGTCAGGCGGCGTGATCCTGCCGCGCCACGTCGACTGGTTCGAGGCGACGAGGGAGCTGCGCAAGGCGTTCGTCAAGCACACGCCGGAGGAGGTTCAAGCGTCCCTCGGCCGCAAGCCGAAGCAGTCGCTGCCGGCGGCGACGTAGGCCCCGGCAAAGGCCGCGCTGTCGCGAAGCGGGCGGCGCTGGCGCCTCTGCTGGCGCTCTGTTTCGCGCTGCTCGCTGCCGCCTGCAGCGGCGTAGGGTCGGCGCCGTCCCCGATAGCGACCGATGCCGCCTCGCCGGAGCCCGTCGCGACTGAGACGCAGCCGCCCGCGCCGGCGACTCCCGCACCTACGCCCACGCCGTTGCCTGCGGCCCAGCTGCCGATCATCGACCTCCACTTCCATCCGGAGGCGGGCTGGACCCGCTTGGATGTCCTCTTCGATGAAGTGGGCGTGCGCATGGCCGGAAACGGGGCGTCAGGTCCGGACCAGGTCGCGCTTGACTTGGCGCGCCGTTATCCAGGCCGCATCGTCCCCTTCGGGGGCGGCGATGACGTCCGCCGGCTCGTGAGGTCGCTCGGGGCCAGAGCCTGGGAGGCGCAAGACCCCGCCGTCGAGGAGTTCCTCGCCCGCTTGGAGGCCTTGCTGCGCGATGGCAGTCTGCGCGGCATCGGCGAGATTCACGTAAATAACGCGTCGTCCAACGTTGCCGGGACGCCTGTGTATCGCTTTCCGGCGGACTCAGCCCTGGTCAGGCGGCTGTTCGAGCTCTCGTCGCGTTATCGGGTGCCGATGAGCGTGCATATGGACGCGGAGCCTGCTTCCGTCGCGGAGCTGGAGCGGCTGCTGGCCTCAGACCGAGGCGGCACGCTCCTCTGGGCGCACACCGGCCACTACGCGGACGTGGCCCTCATTCGGCGGTTGCTGGCGGCTCATCCAAACCTCTTCTGCGAGCTCTCCTACCGGATCAGCATCAGCGGCAGCCGCAGCGCCACGTCCCTGGACGATCGCGGCCGCCTGAGGGAGGAATGGCGGCAGCTGATCGAAGACTTCCCGGACCGTTTCGTGATCGGAACGGACCTGGGCGCGCCCCACCCGCCGAGCTACCGCTACTACATCGGCTTCTGGCGCGGCATCCTTGAGCAGCTATCGCCTGCGGCCGCCGAGAAACTGGCTCACGTCAACGCGGAGCGGCTACTGCGGCCGGAGCGCTGAGGCGCCAGCACCGCGGCTCGGAGCCGGCGGACGGGGCGAACGCAAACCTGCAGGGCGCCGTCTTCGCCTACGGCCTGGTGCCGGTGAGGGCGTCCCGGATCTGCCTCAGGAGCAGGATGTCCTCGGTGGGCTCGGGCGGCGGCTCTTCGCCGCGACGGCGCCGGGCGAGGAGTTGGTTCATCGGTACGACGACCGCGAAGTAGACGGCGGCGGCGATGATCAGGAACGAGACCACCGCGTTGATGAAGTGGCCGTAGAGGAAGCGGCTGTTATTGATCTCGAACGTAAGGGCGGAGAAGTCCGGCTCCCCGCCGATGGCGGCGATCAACGGCGTGAGAAGGTCCTCCACGAAAGCGGTCACGACGTTGCCGAAAGCCACGCCGATCACGACGGCCACGGCGAGATCGACTACGTTGCCGCGGAGGATGAAGTCACGGAACCCCTTCAACACCATGTGCTCCTTTCTATCGCCGGCCGTTTGACCGGCACCAGCGAGCGGGCCGTTGGGCGAAATTCTAACCGGACGAGGGGAAGTGGTAGTGCGAGCGTCCGCTGGCTGCGGGGCGCGAACTCGTGGGGCCGCTCAGCCCTGGCCGATTTCCTCCGCGATTACCCGCCTCGCCTCTAGCACCAGCGACAAGGCCTCCTTGCCTGCCTTGTCGAACCCGGCGCCGATGCCGAGGTCGGTGACGCCGGCCGCCTGCAGGCGCTTTGCCGCCGCTACCCAGTCCTTCGGTCCGCCCCGCCCCGCCCAGATGCGGCCGCTGACAGGAAACCCGTCCGCGTCTCGTCCAGCCTCCTTCAGGTACTGGCGCAGCTTTGGCAGGTGATCCACCGGATCCCAGAGCGGCAGCCAGCCGTCCCCGAGGCGGGCGACGCGGCGAAGGAGGCGGTCCTCGTTGCCGGTCCCGATAAGCACCGGTATCGGCGGCGGCAGCTGGTTGAGCCCGACGTTCTCGAACCTGTGCCAGCGGCCTTCGAAGGTGACGAACGGCTCGCTCCACAGCTTCTTGAGTACGATGACCTGCTCCTCCAGACGCTTGCCCCGCGTGGCGTGGTCCTGGCCCATCGCCTCGTACTCCAGGCGATTCCAGCTGATGCTCACGCCAAGCTCAAAACGGCCGCCGCTGAGAATGCTGAGATCGGCTGCCTGCTTCGCGACCAGGAAGGTGTTGTAGAGGGGCAGGATCGCGATCGCCGTGCGGAACTTGATGCGATGCGTGACGCCCGCGAGGTAGGCGAAGAGCGTGAAGGGGTCGCGGAAGGGCCCGACGTAGTGGAAGGGGTTCTCGTCGGGGACGGTGCCGGGCGGGAAGCTGACTACGTGCGTCGCCAGGGAGACGTAATCCATGCCGGCGTCGTCCAAGGCCTGCGCGAAGTCCCGCAGGGCTACGAAGTCATGCCAGTTGCCGGTGGGGAATCCGGCCCCGTATCGCATCATGCGCCTCCCGCGGGCGGCTGGGCTGTCCGGCGGCGCATGTCCTGCTGCATGTAACGCCGCTCGAACAGCCACTCGCCGTCGACCTTGACGATGTCGTCGATGTACGTCCAGAGCGAGTTGGCAACGACCTCGCCCTCGTCGTCGTAGGTGAAGATGACCAGGTAGGTGCGGGCCTTGCAGCGGGTCGAACTGCCCTCGTAGATGTAGGGCATGCTCAGGAAGTGGCGCATGCGGGCCGGCGTGGCCCCCATGACGCCTCCCCTGACGAAGTCCTCCATCCACTGCCGGATCTCGTCGCGGCCGCGACGGATCCCGTTCGCCCATTCGGCGACGCCGTCCGGCGCGAAGGTGCGGGCGTAGGCCTCGGCATCGCCGGCGTCTTCGGCCATCTGGTAGCGCGTCATCAGCTCCATAACCTCCAGACGGTCCTGGGGCGTCATGGTGTTGGCCATGGGTTCTCTCCTGCTGGCTTCGGCTTCGGCGCTTGCTCAGGCCGTCGGCGCGGCCGCTCCGATCTTCGCCAGGAAGGCAAGGAAGGTATCGGCGAGGCGGCGCTGGTGGTCGAGGCGGGCCCTCTGCCGGGCCTCCGGGTCTTCCGGGCGCTCCTGTTGCGGCAATTCGTGCAGCTCCGCGTTTGGGAGGATGCGCGCAAGGTTCTCGCCGATCTCGCGGGGGTGGATCATGTCGTAACCGGGAATAATGCAGGCAGGCATCGTCAGGGTGCGGACGGCCGCCTCCGGCACGCCGATGACGGGCATGTCGGCGCCGTCCAGGAACCACTGCCGCCAGCGCGACATCGTTTCTATGTAGCGGTCGACGTTCAGCGACATGAGGTAGTCCCGGTTACGGGGCACCAGCTCGCAGCGCTCCTTGAAGTAGGGAGTCTCGCAGACGGCGGCCATGCCGCCTTGCCGCGCTGCCGTGATGTACTCGCCGTAGTAGCGCTCGGCCAGCTCCTGGGCGGAGTCGCGGCTGCCGCTCGGCCACCAGAGGAGGAGGGCGCGGACGGAGCCGGGATGGCGGAGGGCCATGAGGATGCTGTGGCGGGAGCCGCCGGCGCCGCCGCAGGTCAAGACGGGCAGCGCCTCCAGCTGCGTGCAGAGCTCGTGCATGTCGTCGGCGAAGATCTCATCTTCGGAGC
>DATMBD010000094.1:0-2061 GCA_035559355.1 Dehalococcoidia bacterium | reverse complement strand
GCCTCCGTGCCATCCGAAGGGCTGAAGCCCAGGGCATTCGTGAGGGCCAGGCGAGCCGCGAACGTGACAGCAGCGAGAACCGCGCCGGCCACGAGCATCCGGCGAACGCCGTCGCGGAAGCCGTCTTCGACGAGCCGAGGGAGGCGGCGATCGAGCAGGAAAAGGAGGGCCAGGAATTCGGCTGCCGTCGCCAGGGAAAGGGCGAGCGCGAGGCCCCTCACCTCCAGAGGTCCGACCAGGGCCGCAGCCAGGGCGAGGTTCAACAGCATGGAGGCCACCGCAAACATGACCGGCGTGCGCGTGTCGGCGAGGGAGTAGTAACCCCTGCTCAGGATCTCGATGCCGCAATGGGCGAAGAGCGCCGGCGCGTACAGCTGCAGCGCCGCCGCCGTCATCGCCGATGACTCTGCATCGAAGGCGCCGCGCTGCAGGAGAACCACTACGACCGGCTTCGCGAGCAGGGCCAGGCCTATGCCCGCAGGCAGGCTGAGGAAGAGGATCAACCGAAGAGCGCTCCGAAGCGTCTCCACGAGGCGAGCGTCGTTGCGGGCGGCCTGCTCTGCCAGGGTGGGAAAGGCGGCGGTGGAGATCGCCATGCCGATCACGCCAATCGGCGTCATGACGATCAGCCACGCGAAGCTGACTGTGGAAATCGCGCCCGCCCCCAGGTTGGAGGCGAAGAAAATCGCGATCACATAGAAGTTCACCTGCGTGGCGGCGAGACCGAAGACCCGCGGGGCCATCAACGAGGCGACTTGCCGTACGGCCGCGTCTTTCCAGGACGCCACTGCCCGGTAGGTCATGCCGGTCTGGCGCAAGTCCGGCACCTGAACGGCGAGATGCAGGGCGGCGCCAACGACAACCCCAGCAGCCAGGACGTGCACGTCGTCCGAGATGAGGGCCGCGACGATCAGCGAAAAGTTGTACAGCATTGGAGCCAGGGCGGGAGTGAGAAAACGGCGCTGGGCGTTGAGAATCCCCATGCACATGCCGCTCACCGCGAACAGGACCGAGGAGGCGAGCATGATCCGGGTGAGGTCGACAGCCAGGCCTTGGAGCTCCGGGCCTCGGCCGATGTCCTCGCCGAGCCCAGGAGCCAGCAGCGGCACGATCCGCGGCGCGAAAACGAAGATGGCGGCTGCCAACGCCAACGTCGCAAGCAGGACGAGATTCAAGACCGAGCTGGCCAGCCGCCACCCTTCTTGGGCGCCCCGCTCTTCGCGGACGCGGGCAAACGTGGGCATGAAGGCGCTGGCGAGAGTGGCCCCCGAAATAAGCTGAAAGGCCAGGTCCGGCAGCCTGATCGCAACCCAGAAGGCATCCAGCTCCGGGTCCGTCCCAAACGCGTGCGCGATGGCAACGTTGCGAACAAGGCCGAGAAGGCGGCTGCCCAGGAAGCCCGCGGCGACGATCAGTGCAGCAACGGTAAGGCTCGAGGCGGTGAGGCCGGCAGGGGCGGCGCTGCCGCGCGCCCCGGCCTCGCCGGCTGCCCCAGACTGCTGATCACGTACCACCGTCTGACATTAGCACGCCGTCGGAGCCGCGCCGGAGCCGTGTTCCGGCCGCGGACGCAGAGCCATCGCAATTCCCGCCCAGGTTCCATTTGGCCCCAAGTCTGAAACTGGCCCCCGCAACCGCGTCTATAGGGAGTATTTCTTCCGTAAATTAGAGTAGCGGCCGATCTCGTACCCGAAGTCGCGGCCGATTGTGTAGGTATTCGAAGCGGTGTTCTGAAGGTGGCCGGTGCGCTTGGAGCTTCGCCAGGATAGCAAGACTAACGAATCGGTCAGCAACGTGTCCTTAATCGGAACGTGCCTAAAGTCAGATCACCTGCCTAGGAGGTGATTGGCATCTGCTGCCGAACTAGCGTCTATCCGTTGGAACCTTCGATCGCCGCGACGGTGTTGAAAATCGGTATGTTCAGGCCCGTGTTCCGCCTACCGCTGGAATCGGACATCGCCCTCACGTGGGAGCGTTCGATCCCGGAGGAGGGGACAACCGTCACCGTCTCGCTCGCCGCAGATGCGTTCGATCTGAGCATTTCGCCGCCGATTAGCGCTT
>DATMBD010000093.1:0-5999 GCA_035559355.1 Dehalococcoidia bacterium | reverse complement strand
TCCCCATCATCGACATCACCCACGCCGATGACCTGGCCGAGGACCTGCGCCGGCGCGACTTTACCGTCAATGCCCTGGCCTCGCAGCTAGGGCCCCAGGGGCGCCTCGGCGACGTCCGTGACGAGACGGGCGGCCTGGAGGACCTGGCTGGCCGCCGCCTGCGCATGACCGGCGAGGCCGCCCTCCGCGACGACCCGCTTCGCTTGCTGCGCGCCGCCCGCTTGGCCGTCGAGTTGGGATTCACCATCGAGGACGAGACGGCGGCGGCCGTTCGGCGCCTCGCGCCGCATCTGGCTTCCGTGGCCGCCGAGCGCCAGCGCGACGAGCTCGTCCGGATTCTCGCCACGCCGGTGGCGGCGCGCGGCCTGCGCCTGATGGACTCCCTCGGCCTGCTGGAGCAGATGCTGCCGGAATTGGCCGCAGGCCGCGGCGTGGAGCAGCCCCACCAGCATCACTACTGGGACGTCTTCGAGCATTCGATCGAGACGGTCGCCGCCCTCGACGAGTTCCTTCCCCATAAAGCCGCTTCGAAGGCGGGGAGCGAGGGCCGCTCCTGGTTCCGGGAGGCGTTCCAGGCCGAGTTGCAGCGTTTCGGTCTGGACGCATATCTGGAGCAACGCAGCGGCGGCCACGACCGGTTGGTGCTCCTCAAGCTCGCCGGCCTCCTTCACGATGTCTCGAAGCCGGAGACGAAGGCAGTGCAGCCGGACGGCCGCATCCGGTTCTTCGGCCACGCCGAACTCGGCGCCGCCAAGGCGGAGCGCATCTGCCGCAGGCTGCGGTTCGGGAACCGCGAATCCCGCTTCATCAGCCGCCTCGTCGAGGAGCACCTGCGGCCGATGCAACTGTCCCAGGACGGCCTACCCACGCGGCGGGCCGTTTACCGCTTCTTCCGGGACCTCGGCGACGCCGCGCCCGCCTGCCTGCTTTTGAGCCTCGCCGACGCCGCAGCGGCGAGGGGGCCGCGCCTGCAGCCGGAGCGCTGGCGGGGCCTCGTTGCTTACATCGGCTACGTCCTGGAGCATGGCTTGACGCCCGAGGCGCCGTCCGAACGCGCGCCGCGACTCGTGGACGGGACGGAGCTCATGGCCGCCCTCGAACTGCAGCCGGGCCCGGAAGTCGGCCGACTCCTGGCAGCGATCGAAGAAGCGCAAGCCCTCGGCGAGGTCGCGACCAAAGAAGAGGCGATCGAGTACGCGAGGCGCATGGCGGCCTCGCCTCCGGCCGCGGCTGCCTCACGCTCGAGGGCCGGAGGCAAACGGGTGGAGGGTTACCGATGAACGACGCCGAACTCCTGGCAGCCGTCATCTTCGGCGTAGTGGTTGCCTTCTACTTCATGTTCATGCGCCCGGTCCAGAAAGAGCAGGAGCAACACAAGAAGCAGATGCGTGACCTGCGCCCGGGCGACGAAGTCCTCACCACCTCCAACTTCGTGGCCACGGTGCGCGAAATTCAGATCGGCGAGGACGGTCAGACGCGCATTTCCCTGGAAATCGCGGATGGCGTCATCGTCACCGCTTTCCCCAACGCCATCATGCGGCCGCTCCGCTCGGCGGCTCGTCCGGCCGTCAACGACCCTTCTGAAAGGAAAGGCGCCTCCACTTGAGACGACGCACCACCCAACTCCTCCTCGCCTTCGTTCTGGTCCTGACCACCTTTTCCGTCTTCGTGGCCTGGCCTTCCGACCCGGATCGCTACCTGCCGGATTTCATCCCTTGGCCCAAGGAGGAGTGCGTCGGGCCGATCTGCATCGGCAAAGGGATCAGCATTTTCGGCCAGGAACGCAGGGAGATGCGACTCGGTCTGGACCTCCGGGGCGGCACGCGCCTCGTCCTGGAGGCCGACGTCTCCAACCAGCCGGATATCAACTTGGATGAGGCGCTGGATACAGCCGTGGACGTGGTCGAACGGCGCGTGAACGCCTTCGGTGTCGCCGAATCGATCACGGAACGCATCGGCTCCAATCGCATACAGGTCCAGTTGCCGGGCATTTCCGCCGAGGAGGCGCTGGACAAGATCGGCCGCACGGCCCAATTGCAGTTCATGGAAATGGCGCGTGATGAAAACGGCAACGTCATCCTGGAAAACGCGGACGGAACTACCCAGTCGGTGCCTCTTGACTCGGTGCTGAGCAGCCCCGCCAGCATCCAGCGGGCCCGCTTCGTCCCGGTGACTGTGGTGGACGAAAACGGCGTGCGTCGGGAGCTCAACGGCAGCTTTCTGGACCGCAGCAACATCTTCGTCGACCGCAACGCCGCTGGATTGCCCGTCCTTCGGTTCGGGATGAATAGCGAGGGCGCCGACCTCCTGGCGCAGGCGACGAGCAGGCTCTCCAGCCCGCCGCAGCCGATGGCCTTCTTCCTCGACAACGAGCCCATCCGAGGGGCGGACGGACGCATCATCGCCCCGCTGGTCCAGAGCCAGATTTCGGACCGCGGCGAGATCACCGGCCTCAGCCTCGGCGATGCGCGTTCACTGGCGACGCTGCTGCGCACAGGCGCTTTCCCCGTGCCGCTCAGAGTCGTCCAGCAGGAAGAGGTTGACGCCACTCTGGGCGACGAAGCGGTCGTCCACTCCGTCCAGGCAGGGCTCATCGCCATCTTCGTCGTCATGGCCTTCATGGTCGCCTACTACAGGCTTCCGGGGCTGCTGGCGTCGCTGGCGCTGTTCGTCTACGTATCCGTCACTTTGATGGTCTTCAAGCTTTGGCCGGTGACGATCACCTCCGCGGGAATGGCGGCCTTCGTGCTTTCGGTGGGCATGGCGGTAGACGCCAACATCCTCATCTTCGAGCGCATGAAGGAGGAGCTGCGCCTCGGCCGCAGCCTCCTGGGCGCCATCGACGCCGGATTCAGCCGCGCCTGGACGTCGATCCGCGACAGCAACATCTCCACGCTGATCACGTGCCTCATCCTCTACTGGTTCGGCGACCAATTCGGCGCCAGCTTGGTCAAGGGCTTCGCGCTGACCCTGGCGCTGGGCGTCCTGGTGAGCATGTTCTCGGCGATCACGGTGACGAGGACGTTCCTGCACGCCCTCGTAGGGCTGCCCGTGATGCGGCACCTGTGGTTGTTTGGCGCCGACGTCGAAGCGGCGCGCAGGGCGCCGGCGGCCGAGACGCTGGCGAGGGCAGATCTGGCGAGGAGGCAGAACCCGTGATCGATTTCGTCGGCAAGCGAGCCTGGTTCTACCTCCTCTCGCTCGCCATCATGGTGCCCGGCATCATCTCCCTTCTTCTGCCCGGCGAGCTGAGACGCGGGATCGAGTTCAGCAGCGGCACGAATTTCGCCGTGCGGTTCGAGCAGGAGGTCAGCCAAGTAAGCCTGCGCCAGGCGCTGGCGGAGCTGGGCCACCCGGACGCCCGCGTTCAGAAGACCTCGGACGGCCGCTTTCTAGTGCGTACCGACCTCATAGAAGGCGCCGCCGAGGCGCCGCCGTTCGGCCCGGCCTTGCCTTCGGAACGCGAGGAACTGGAGGCGGCCCTGGTGGCTCGCTTCGGGCCGATGACCGACAGCGACGGCAACGTCACCGACCGGTTCCTCGAGTTCTCCTCCGTTTCGGCCTCCGTCTCTTCTGACATCACGAGGAACGCTGCCCTCGCCGTGGCCACCGCAGCAGTGGCGATCCTCCTCTACATCTCGATCTCCTTCATTTCGGTGCCCAGGCCGTTCCGCTACGGCGCGGCGGCAATCGTCGCCCTCGCCCACGACGTCGTCGTTGTGCTGGGGGCCGCCTCGATCCTGGGACGCCTCTTCGATTTCGAGATCGACACGCTCTTCATCACGGCGATGCTGACCATCGTTGGTTTCAGCGTCCACGACTCCATCGTCGTCTTCGACCGCGTGCGCGAGAACGTGCGCCGGGCGGAGGCTGCAGGCTACCACCCGCGGCTGGCGAACGCCGTCAACGCGAGCCTCAACCAGACGCTCGGCCGTTCCTTGAACACATCGATCACCGTCGTGCTCACGCTGATCGCGTTGATCCTCCTCGGCGGCGAGACGATCCGCGATTTCCTGGTCATCATGCTCATCGGCCTCGTCAGCGGCACGTACAGCTCGATCTTCGTAGCGAGCCAGGTGCTGGTCTCCTGGGACGAGCGCGACCTCGGCAGGCTGATCAGGCGCCGCCAGGCGGAGACCGCCGCCTGATCGCTCCGGTGCGGATCAACGTAGGGGCGCAGCATGCTGCGCCTCTACCCGTCTGCCGCAAAATGCAGCGTCCCGCGGCGCTACACTAGGTGCCACCAAGCGCGCCCTTGGGTGCAGTCCAACGAGCAATCGAAGGGGCAGAGCCGTCCGCATCCAGGCAACCCTCCGCGGCTTCGATCTCGTCTTCGAGACCCAGCCGGGCGTCTTCGCCCACCGAGACATCGATCCCGGCACGCGCCTGCTCATCGAGGTCATGCGCGTCTCCCCCACGGCGCGCGTCCTCGACTGGG
Organism: Dehalococcoidia bacterium; assembly: GCA_035559355.1. Taxonomy (GTDB): domain Bacteria; phylum Chloroflexota; class Dehalococcoidia; order DSTF01; family WHTK01; genus WHTK01. Next base: position 1,561 of record DATMBD010000093.1, on the reverse strand, counting down.
GCTGCGGATACGGCGCCATCGGCATCGTCGCGGCCAAGCTTGCGCAACGGGGCCACGTGGTGCTCGTCGATTCCGATATCCGCGCTACGCGCCTGGCGCAGCGCAACCTTGCCCTAAACGGCATCACGAACGCGGAAGTGGTGCTCGGCGATGGCGTCAACGACCTTCCGCCCCGCTCACGCTTCGACGTGGTTTGCAGCAACCCACCGACGCACAGCGGCCGCGAGGTGCTCGATGAGCTGGTGGCCGGCGCTTACCGCGTCCTGCGCCCCCGCGGCCAGCTGTTCCTCGTCGTGAACCGGCTCCTCAGCCTGCGCAGAGAGGTCGAAGCCGTCTTCGGCAATGCCGAGACAGCCGCGAGGTCGAAGGGCTACGTGGTCGTCCGTGCCGTCAAGGAGCCTGCGGCCCGCGGCGGCTTCGAGGATCTGGGAGGGTTTTCGCCGGGCGGGAAACAGCGATAATAGGCGCGAAGGAGGGTTTGGATGGCTAAGGACGGAAAGCTGAAGATCAGCCTCGAATACTGCGTTCCCTGAAACTACACCGCACGCGCCGCGTGGACGGCGCAGGAGCTTCTCAACACATTCGCCGAATGGACCGAAGGACTAACGCTGGTGCCAGGCGAACGCGGTGCCTTCGAACTGACCGTCAACGGCAAGAAGGTCTTCTCCAAGTGGGAGACCAAGCGCTTCCCTGAACTGCAAGAGCTGAAGGACGCCGTGAAGGCGTTCCTCGAATAGCGCCGCGTGCGAGGGCGGCGCCGGCCGAGGCCTGCTATTTTTAGCAGGTGCCGGCCAGCGTCGCCCTCTACTACGATCCCCTTTTCCTGGGCCACGATACGCTTTCGCATCCGGAGAGCCCGGCGCGCGTGGAGGCGTGCCTTCGCCTTCTGGCCGGCTCGAGCCTTTGGCAAGAGCTGGAGCGCCCGCCGTGCCGCGACGCAACCGATGAGGAGCTGGCGCGCATCCACACGCCCGCCCACATCGAGCGGATGCGCCGGATCGGCGAGCGGGGCCCGGTGATGGTCCTTCCGGACACGATCGCCAACACCGGGACCTTCGCCGCCGCGGTCCGCGCCGCCGGCGCCGTCGTCTCTGCCACCGAGGCCGTGGTCCGGGGTGACTTCGAGTCCGCATTCTGCCTGACGCGGCCTCCCGGCCATCATGCGGTCGCAGGCGCGCCCATGGGCTTCTGCTTTTTCAACAGCGTCGCCATCGCCGCCCGCCACGCCATCGTGGCCCTCGGGCTCGAGCGCGTGGCCATCGTCGATATTGACATCCATCATGGCAACGGCACCCAGGATGCTTTTTACGAAGACCCGTCCGTGCTCTACGTATCCACGCACCAGTATCCGTACTATCCGGGGACAGGCTACTGGAGCGAAGCCGGGCGCGGCCCAGGCGCCGGGACGACCCTGAACCTTTCGCTGCCCGGCGGCTGCGGCGACGCCGAATACGCATTGGCCTTCGACGAGGTGATCCTGCCGAAGCTCAGGCGCTACCGGCCTCAACTGATCCTCGTCTCGGCGGGCTACGACGCTCATCACGCCGATCCCATCGATGGC